>JAGPES010000275.1 GCA_018057015.1 Pseudomonadales bacterium
CGCCTGTGCCAGGCCGTTCTGCCCGGTACCTGCGTCGAGCACCAGCATGACCTCGTGCGGCGCGCCCGCGTCGACTTTCTGCATCACGCGCACGATCTTGCGCAACTCCTCCATCAGGTTGCCCTTCACGTGCAGGCGACCCGCCGTGTCGGCGATCAGCACGTCGCAGCCGCGGGCTCGCGCCGATTGCAGCGCGTCGAAGATCACCGATGCGCTGTCCGAGCCGGTCTGCTGCGCCACCACGGGTACGCCGTGGCGCTCGCCCCAGATCTGCAGCTGCTCCACCGCCGCGGCGCGGAAGGTGTCGCCCGCGGCGAGCATCACGCTCCTGCCCTCGGCCTGGTAGCGGCGCGCCAGCTTGCCGATGGTGGTGGTCTTGCCGGCGCCGTTGACACCGACCATCAGGATGACGAAAGGCTTGTGCGCGGCGTCCATCACCAGCGGCCGGCTTGCCGGCTCCAGCACCGCGACCAGCTGCTCCTGCAGCGCCTTGTACAGCGCCTGCGGGTCGTCGAGCTCCTTGCGCTTGATGCGCTGCACCATGCCGTCGATGATCAGGCGCACCGTGGGCATGCCCACGTCGGCGAGCAGCAGGCGCGTCTCGAGCTCATCGAGCAGGTCGTCATCGAGCGTCTTGCGCCCGAGGAACAAGGTGCCGAGTCCCTCGGAAAACGCGTTGCGGGTCTTGCCCAGGCCGGCGCGCAGGCGCGCGAACCACCCCGGGCGAGCGGGCTCGCCGGATTTCGCGGCGCTCGCTTCGGGCGACGGCTCGAGCGCCGGCGCAGCGGCAGGCACCCCCGGCCCGATGGCCGCAGCGACGGGCGCAGCCTCGGCGGGCTCGGCCGTGACGCTCGCGCTGTCCGCGGCGGGCGCATCCGGCGTCACGGTCCCGGGTTTATTGCGTGAAAAGAATCTGAGCGCCACGGTTCGAGGCCACCATCCGGAAAGGGCGGCGATTATACGGTATCCTTCGCCCCGTCTTTTCACTTCCCCCGCGCACCGCATGGCAGCACGCAAACCGGCTCCCCCTGCTGCCCACGCCTCGCGCAGCCAGGTGCGCATCATCGGCGGGCGCTGGCGCGGCCGGCGCATCGATTTCGAGACCGCGCCGGGCCTGCGACCGACCCCGGATCGCGTGCGCGAAACCCTGTTCAACTGGCTGCAGCCGCGCCTGCCGGGCAGCCTCTGCCTCGACCTCTTCTGCGGCAGCGGGGCGCTGGCGATCGAGGCGCTGTCGCGCGGCGCCGCGAGCGCGACGCTGGTGGATCTGTCGCCGAAAGTGCTGCGCGAGGTCCGCCACAACCTCGAGCGGCTGGGCACGAACGCCGCCGAGCTGGTGAGCGCCGATGCGCTGGCGTGGATCGAGACGGCGCGCGAGCGCTGCTACGACGTCGTCTTCATCGATCCGCCGTTCGGCGCCGGCACGGCCCGGCGCTGCCTGCAGTTGCTGGCCACGTCGGCTCTGCTGGCGCCCGGTGCGCGCGTCTACCTCGAATGCGGCGCCGCCGAAGCGGCGCCCGAGCTGCCCCCGGGCTGGCTGCTGCATCGCGAAAAATTCGCCGGGCAGGTGGCCTACCGCCTGTACCTGGCACCGGACTGAGGCGCCGCCCGCCAGCAGCGGGGAACGTTCCTGCGCGGCATTTGTCGCGCCGCGGGTATTTGGCTACCATGCGGCCCCCGCCATTGATTGCGCACGGCCTCCACATGCGAACGATCGTCTACCCCGGCACCTTCGACCCGATCACCATCGGTCATGTCGACCTGGTGGAGCGGGCCTGCCGCCTGTTCGACCGCGTGGTGGTCGCGATCGCGAGCAGCGAGCGCAAGCGCCCGCTGTTCTCGCTGGAGGAAAGGATCGGCCTGTGCGAAGCGGCGCTGGGCCACATCCGCAACGTCGAGATCGTGGGCTTCGACATCCTGGTGGTGAAGTTCCTGCGCGAGCGCAAGGGCTGCGCGGTGCTGCGCGGCCTGCGCGCGGTGTCGGACTTCGAATACGAGTTCCAGCTGGCCAACATGAACCGGGCGATGGACCCGGAATTCGAGACCGTGTTCCTCACGCCCGCGGACCATCTTTCCTTTATATCCTCGACGCTGGTGCGCGAGATCGCCTCGCTGCAGGGCGACGTCACCAAGTTCGTGCATCCGAGCGTGCGCGCCGCCCTGCTCGAGAAATTTGCCGATCCGGCCTGAAGGGCGGGCATCATGGCCCTGCTGATCACGACGCAGTGCATCAACTGCGACGTCTGTGAACCCGTTTGCCCCAACGAGGCGATCTACGCGGGCGAGGAAATCTACGAAATCGATCCCGCGCGCTGTACCGAGTGCGTGGGGCATTTCGACGAGCCGCAGTGCCGGAAGGTGTGTCCCGTGGATTGCATCCCGCTGGATCCGGCGAACGTGGAAACTCGCGCGCAACTGCTGGAGAAATTCGAGCGCCTGCGCGGCGCCGGCTGACTCAGTCCGCGTTGCTCACGTTCTGCCGGCGGCCACCGCTCCTGCAGCCCAGGCAGCGCACGAAGGCAGCTTCGGCCGGACCGGCCATCAGCGTGTCCGCCGCCTGTTCCATGTTGCCGCCGGCGGCGGTGAACGGGAGCGAGACCAGGAATGCCGCCGCACCGGCGACGGTCGCCACCACGAGCAGCGGGCGGGCTATGACCAGGTCACCGGCCATCGCGAGCGCGCTCGGGCTCTCGTCGACGGGCTGTGCATTGGCAAACCACGGCGCCATCAGCGCCAGTCCCAGGGTTGCGACCGCCAGGCGCGAAGCCTTTGAATGTTTCATCTCCGTCTCCATTGCAGGAACTCGTGGCACATGGGCGCGCGTCGCGGCGCGCGATGCCGCTAAGAATAGACGCTTTTGCGTGCGCCATGCTCAGCGCTGGCAGCACGGGCAATAGAATGTGCTGCGCTGCGCATTGCGCACCTGGCGGATCGCCCCGCCGCAGCCGGGACAGGGCTCGCCCGTACGTCCGTACACGCTCAGGCTGAGCGCGAAATAGCCGGGCGCGCCGTCGCCGTTGACATAATCGCGCAGCGTCGTCCCCCCCTGCGCGATCGCGCCCTCGAGGACCCGGCGCACGGCATCGGCCAGCCGCGCGTAGCGCGCCGCCGCGATACGGCCCGCCTGTCGCCGCGGATCGATGCCGGCCAGGTACAGGGCTTCGTTGGCGTAGATGTTGCCGACCCCCACCACCACGTGGCCGTCCATCAGGAACTGCTTCACGCTGGTGCGGCGTCCGCGCGACCTGCAAAACAGGTAATCGCCGTCGAAGCCCTCCGCGAGCGGTTCGGGACCCAGATCGACCAGCAGCGGATGCTCGGCCGGGTCGCCCTCCAGCCACAGGAAGGCACCGAAACGGCGCGGATCGTGGTACCGCAGCAACTGCTCGCCCTCCAGCACGAGATCGATGTGATCGTGCTTGCGGGGGGCACTTGCCGGCGTAGTGAGGACTCGCAAACTGCCCGACATGCCGAGATGGATCAGGAGCGTGCCCTTGCCGAGGCGTACCAGCAGGTACTTGCCGCGACGCTCGACCGTGTCGACTTCCTCGCCGCGCAGGATCGCGTCGAGATCGGGGGGCACCGGCCAGCGCAGTCGCGACTCGCGGACCTCGACGCCACGGATACGCCGCCCGCGCAGCGAGGGCAGGATGCCGCGCCGGGTGGTCTCGACTTCGGGCAGTTCGGGCATGGGTCTGCGCAGCCTCGCGCGCGGGGTGCGGCGGCCAGCCGGACACCAACAAAAAACCCGGCCGCGGCCGGGTTTGCGTCAGTGCCGGGAAGCACTCACTTGATCTTGGCTTCCTTGTACGCCACGTGCTTGCGCACGACCGGATCGTACTTCTTGAACTCGAGCTTGTCGGGGGTCGTGCGCTTGTTCTTGTCGGTCGTGTAGAAATGACCGGTACCGGCGCTCGAAACCAGTTTGATCTTGTCCCGCATGGCTGCTTACTCCTTGGTTTCCGTCAGACCCGCTCGCCGCGCGCGCGCATGCCCGCGATCACGCTGTCGATGCCCAGCTTGTCGATGATGCGCATGGCCTTGGCGGATACGCGCAGGGTCACGAAGCGCTTCTCGGCCTCCACCCAGAACCGGTGCTTGTGCAGGTTGGGCTCGAAGCGACGCTTCGTCTTGTTGTTGGCATGGGATACGTTGTTCCCTACTACCGGGCGCTTGCCGGTCACCTGACACACCTTGGACATGGAATGGGCCTCTCGCAATCTATGGCTCGATGCACGCGACCGAGACGGACGCCTGCCGAAAAGAGCGCGACTTTATATCAGAAGGCCCCCGGGGGCACAAGGCAGCATGGTCGCTTGGGTATTATTGCCTCACAGCAGCCCGCGCTCGGCGAAGGACAGCGCTTCGAACTCGCCCACCACGAAGTGGTCCAGCACCCGGATGTCGACGGTGCCGAGCGCGCTCTTCAGGCGCTGGGTCAGGCGCTGATCCGCCTGCGAGGGCTCCGCGACGCCCGAGGGGTGATTGTGGGCAAAGATCACCGCGGCCGCGTTCAGCGCCAGCGAGCGCTTCACGATCTCGCGCGGATAGACGCTGGCGCCATCGATGGTGCCGCGGAACAGCTCCTCGTAGCTGATCACCGTGTGCTGGTTGTCGAGGAACAGGCAGGCGAACACCTCGTGCGGCAGGCAGCGCATTTTCAGCTGCAGGAACTGGCGCACCTCTTCCGGGGAACCGAGTGCCCGGCCGCGGCTGATCCGGCTCAGCAGGTAACGCCGCGCCAGCTCCAGCGCCGCCTGCAGGTGGGCATAGGTGGCTTCACCGAGGCCATGCGTGGCGCAGAACGCGGACGGCTCGGCGTCGAGCAGCCGGCGCAGGTCGCCGAAGGCGCCCAGCAGCTCGCGCGCGCGGTCGACCGCCGTGCCACCCGGCAGGCCGGTCCGCAGCAGGATCGCGAGCAGTTCGGCATCGGAAAGGGTGCTTGCTCCGCGGCCGAGCAGGCGCTCGCGCGGCCGCTCGGCGGCGGGCCAACTCTTGATGGTCATCGCGAACCTCCCTGTCCGCGCCGCGTATGAGTCGCGACTGACTATACTAGAATGCCGCAGGAAGCTGAACCGCCTGCGGCAACGCGGCACCTCCTTATCCTGACCGACCCGGCCCATGGCGACACTGAACAACAGGCAGATACTCCTC
>JAGPES010000276.1 GCA_018057015.1 Pseudomonadales bacterium
CCAGTTGGTCAGCACCCGGCTGTACCCGGGGCGGGTGGTCGTCGTCGCCCACGACCGTGTCGTCGCCGACCACGAGCGGCTCAGCGCCGCCGGCCAGACCCGGTACGACTGGCAGCACTACATCCCGCTGCTGCAAAGGAAGCCCGGCGCCTTGCGCAATGGGGCGCCATTCGCCGACCTGCCGGCGCCGCTGCAGCAGTTGCGCCGCGCGCTGCTACGGCACGCCGGCGGCGACCGGGTCATGGCGCAGGTGCTGGCCATCGTGCCGACCGCCGGACTCGACGCGGTGCTGGTCGCCGTGGAGTTGGCGCTGGAAACCGGGCCGCCCTCCGGCCGGGTGAGCGTCGAGCATGTGGTCAACGTGCTGGGGCGGCTCACCGCCACGCCGGTGCCGGAGAACGCGGCCACCACGTTGCAGGTCGCCGAGCCGCCGCGGGCCGATACCGCCCGCTACGACGGTCTGCGGGCGGCGGATGCCGCCGAGGAGACCGACCATGCGTGACTTGCTGGTCGAACTCAAGCAACTGCGGCTGCACGGCATGGCGCTGGCGTGGTCGGAGCTGGTCGAGCAAGGCGCCAACGCCGGTCTGGACACCTCCCGCTGGCTGCTCGAACACCTGCTGGAGGCCGAGCTAACGGATCGCGCCATGCGCTCGGTGAGCCACCAGATGCACGCCGCCAAGTTCCCCGTGCATCGCGATCTGGCCGGCTTCGACTTCAGCGCATCGCCGGTGGACCGCAAGTTGATCCAGCAGCTGGCGGACCTGGCGTTCACCGAGCCGGCGCACAACGCCGTCCTGGTCGGCGGACCGGGCACCGGCAAGACGCATCTGGCCACGGCCATCGGCGTCTCCGGCATCACCCGCCACGGCAAGCGAGTGCGCTTCTACTCCACCGTCGATCTGGTCAATGCCTTGGAGCAGGAGAAGGCGCACGGCAGGGCCGGCCGCATCGCCAACAGCCTGCTGCGCATGGATCTGGTGATCCTCGATGAGCTGGGCTACCTGCCGTTCAGCCAGGCCGGCGGCGCACTGCTGTTCCACCTGCTGTCCCGACTGTACGAGCACACCAGCGTGCTGATCACCACCAACCTCTTATGCGGCGCACCGCATAACAGGTTTAATGCGGCGCTTATCGTTATGCGGACTCCGGCGCTTACAAGTCCGCGTCTCCCTATTGCTCGGAGCGATCGCCTCTCCGCATTACTGGAGGGGCCATCAGGGTCGCAATCAGCTTGTCGCTGGCGCGGAAGCGCCCAGAGCGCAAGTTGGGCGCAGTGGCTGCATTGAGCACTTCAAGCTTGATGGACGGGTCCGCCCGGGTGTACATCTCGGTCGTCTGCATATTGGCGTGGCCCAGCCACAGCGAGACCTTGCGCAGATCCTTGGTCGCCTCGAGAACCGTCAGAGCACAGCTGTGCCGCAGGACATGGGGAGAGACGCGTTTGGCGGTTAATGACGGGCAGTGCCGCCGGGCAGTCCGGACGTGCTTCTCGAGGATGTACTCGAACCCCGCACGCGACATTGCTTCACGGCGAGCGTTGACGAACAGCTCGGGCACCGGAGGCGTGCCGCGAACCGCCAGCCAGGCACGTAATGCTACTGTTGTTTGCTTCCACAACGGGAGGCAGCGTTCCCGGCGTCCTTTGCCGTGGACAAGAATGTTGGCCTGCGGCTGAAGCGAGAGATCGGCTAATCGCAAGCCGGTGAGTTCCGACACGCGCAGACCTGCAGCGAAGGCCAAGTGCAGCATCGCGCGGTCGCGGATACCCGACCAGTCAACCGGTCTGGGGGCATCAAGTACCGCTTGGACCTCCGTAGCGGTGAGATGCCGTACCAATCGTGTCGTGGTCTTCTTCATCGGGATGGCGAGAACGCATCGGACCTGCTCGATCGCGGATGGAATGCGATACTCGATGAAATGCATGAACGACTTGATCGCGGCCAAGCGCACGTTACGTGAACCAGGTCCGTTGGCGCGAGCGGTCTCGAGGTCATTGAGAAACGCAACCACCAAGGCCGCATTGATCTGCTCAAGTTCCAGTCGCGACGGCGCAACCCCCAAGCGCTTATGGGCATAGTCGAGAAGCAACTTGAAGGCATAGGCGTAGGAGTCACAGGTATTGGCGCTGACGCGGCGTTCCGTCATCAGACGGTCTTCGAAGAATGCCGTGAGGTGTGGCGCGAGAGCAGTCATGGTGTGCCACCGGTCAAATATGCCTCGCTGCAATCGGCGATGCCGCGCATGAGTTCCGGGACTGCCTCGAGGTACCAGTAGGTGAGCGCCGCCTTGCTGTGCCCGAGATAGGTCGAAAGCATCAGCATGTGTTTCGCAATGTGATCGCGCCCATCTGGGCAGGTTTGAAGAGCGCGGACGGCAAACGCGTGCCGGAGCGAATGTGGCGTGGGATGACGTTGGCCGCGTCCGGTGGGTAAGCCCAACTTGCAGGCCACCGTCCGGAACGCACTCTCGACATCGGAGATCAGTAATGGCTTGCGTCGTAGCGAAATGAAGACGTGGTCATCGAGGGGCGCATAGGGGCGGCGCTGCCGTAGATACCGCTCGAGGGCGGCTTGGGTCGTCTCGTGTAACGGAACCAAGCGACATTTCTGAAACTTCGTCGCGCGGATCATCAGGCCATCGGGCGTAATGTCCTCGTAGCGCAGGCGAATGACTTCAGATACCCGAAGCCCCGTACAGGACAGGAGCGCGAACAGCGTGCTGTACGTCTGTCGACGCAGCGTGCGATACCCAGCCTGCGCAGCGACCGCGATCAGCTGGCGGATCTGTTCGTCGGTGAGAATGTACGGGGTCGGGCGCTGCCGATGTTCACGACCAAACACTGCAGGGGGCAGTTCATGATGCTCATCCTCCGCCCGCACGTACCGGGCGAAGCGAATGACATCGCCCAGTCGCCGCGCCCGCTGATGGACCGAACCGGCTTGACCAGCCCAATCGATAGCGGTCTGCGCCTTCAGGTAGCACTGACCTTGCGCGACCGAGTAGGCGGCAAAGCTACGGAGGTGCTGTGCCACTTCCTTGAGCCTAAACCCGACCGCTTGCCGCGTTGCCAGATAGGACTCGATGGCAGGGGTCAGCATGGTTGCACCCCTGGCCACGGCTGAGCAACTTGCCGCAGCCCGGCGACATCGACCTTGGCGTAAATTTGTGTCGTCTCGACGCTGCGGTGGCGGAGGAGAACCGAGATCTCCTGCAAGGATGCGCCGTGGCGCAACATCGAACTGGCGACGGAGTGCCGCAGCAAATGTGCAGCACCGCGGCAGGGACGATTGATCTCGGTACGCTGGAACGCGGTACCGACGATCACCGATACAGCGCAGTGGGAACCGAGCGCACGGAATGGGGCCCGCGAACGCAAGAACAGCGCATCGGCAGGCACGGTTGGGCGCCCCGACTGGATGTACGCCGCGATCGCGTCGCCTACCTCCTGGGTCAGCGGTAGGCGAGTCTGCTGCCGGCTCTTGCCGCTGACGTAAAGCCAGGCGCTCTTCCAATCGATATCATCGAGGCGCATCTGGACAATGTCACCAGCTCGTAGGCCAAGACGAGCAATCAGCAGCAAGATGGCTCGATCGCGGCGGCCAATGGGAGTGGAGCGATCGCAGGACCCGACGAGTCGCTCCACGTCCGCCGCCGGAAGATAGCGCGGCAGCGACGCCAGACGCCAATTGGCTACGACCGGGATCGCACCCAAGAGAGTCCCGCGACAAAGCCCTTCGGCGATCAGAAACCGCAGAAACATGCGCAGCGCTGATCGGCAACGTCGTGCGACCCACTGTCCCTGCTGACTCTGTGCCAGAACAAATTGCCGCAAGCAACCGGCGTCCAGTTTGCGCAGATCCTCACCGACCTCTGTCAGCAATGCGCGTAGCGGCAGACTGTAGTTGTATAGGACGAGATCAGATGTTCCACGGTGTTCCCGCATCCACCGACTGAAGGCTCGCAGTAGTTCCGGTTCGACGGGCGTCGGTTGGATTGTGCGCACGGTCGGCACTCCAACTCCCTGCAAGTGCCGCAGGAAGAGTCTGGCGCCGTTGAGAACCTCGCCACGCCTCGCCGCCGCGTAGCGCCCGCAACGACAATGTCCCAGATGCTCGTCGAATTGCTTGAGTCGGAGATCGTTCAGGTCTGCAACGCTCAGCCCTCGCCGGCGTGCCCAATGAACAAGGTGTTCAGCCGCGCTGATGTGACGCCGAGCCGTGATCCTCGCATACCCATCGAAGTACAACCGCTCGGCAAACGCTTCAATCGATTCGCCGGCAGGACCCGCGCGAATGGCGCGGATTCGCTCGGGTGCCTCGAAATACTCGGATAGCATCGTGACCTCCTTCAGTAAACCTGTTGCCAGGCGGAAGAAGGCTATTGTTATGCGGAGTACTCAGGCCACGACAGTACTCGCTGCGGCCAGGGATTGCTGCTCTGTGCCCGCCTGGAGGCGGGGTCGTACTCCGCATAAAGAAGCACACCGCATTAAACCTCTTATGCGGCGCACCGCATAAGAGGTTCGAGGTGATGATGGTGGCGGCCCTTTCGTAACGGCTCATCAGCACGTCGGCGAGCTCGTCACCGGCCTGGGCCGGCAACCGGCGCAGGAACAGGTCGTCGATGAGCAGCAGGTCGGCGGCACGGAACTGGGCGCGGAGCTTGCGGATGGCGCCGAGTTCGCGCGCTTCGTTGATGTCTTCGATCAGTTGGTGCGCTTCGCGGTAGATGACCTTGTAACCGCGGTTGACGGCGAGCAGCGCCAGGGCTTTCGCGACGTGGCTCTTGCCGGTGCCGGGCGGACCGATCAGCAAGGCGTCGTCGTGGGCGGCGATGAACTTGAGGGTGGCGAGTTCGAGCACGTCGCGGCGGGGCAGCCGCGGATTGTAGCTCCAGTCGAAGTCCTTGAGGTCTTTGCGCTCGGCGAGGCCGGACAGCGTGTAGCGGCGGTCGAGCAAGCGTGAACGGCGGCGATCGAGTTCGTCCTGAATGAGCCAGGAGAAGGCTTCGATGAAGTCCATCTCGTGGCTGCGCACCTGCAGGGCGCGTGCTTCCAGGGTGGCGCTCATGCCGGACAGGCGCAGGCTGCGCAACGCGCGTTCGAGTTCAGTGAAGGACATTGCCATCGGGTTCTCCGTCGAGGTGAGTCT
>JAGPES010000277.1 GCA_018057015.1 Pseudomonadales bacterium
GTGGCCTTCGCCACCGGCCAGCAGATCAGCGACGCGCTGCAGATGACGCGCCGGGTCAAGAAGGTCGTGTACGAGCCGAGGAAAGACGGCACGTACAAGGTGACGTTCTACGGCGACGGCATGGCCCATCTCATGTCGGAGGTGGCCGACGGGTCGCGGCTCGAGCAGCTGGTGGGCCGCGAGATCGCCGGGCGGATCCAGCGAGGCGAGGGGCAGCGCGAGAAGGGCTACACCGAGGACGGCTGGTTCATCGCGGACACCTTCGGCTGGCACAACACGAGGAGCGGCGCCGAGGCCGAGCGACAGCAGATGATCGCCAACCCCACCTACGGGTGGAGCGCCGATGGCACTCGCGAGTGGAAGGACGACCGAGACATCGCGCGCAGCCGACTCGTGTTGCGCGAGAAGGACGGCGGCTGGATGGTGCAGGAAGATGTGCTGGGTCACGACCAGCTGAATGCGCCGCCTACCGCGCTCACCGAGGTCGATCTGACGACCGGCGGCGAGGGCAACCGCGAGTTCTACGGCAAGATCATCCCGAAGGTGGCGCGCGACGTGCTGCGCCGGCTTGGGGGCGATGGGCTGACGACGGCGGCCATCCGCGGCCAGGACAAGGTCGGCAAGGCCATGGATGACGGCGCCGGCGGCATCGTGCAAGCCACGGTGCCGGGCGACGTGGCGATGCAGAACGTCGGCTTCGACATCACGCCGGCGCTGCGTGCGCGCGCGATGCGCGGGCTGCCGATGTTCGCGCGGCGCGAGCCCATGGTGCGCCGGTCCGCCCGCACGCCGCCCGCCAAGCAGGCGCAGGCCGAGCGGGCGCGCATGAAGCGGCTGGGCCAGCTGGGCTCGGTACAGGCAGCGGTGAAGGCGTGGTTCGATCGGCACACGAAGGTGCTGGGCGGGCTGCCCGAGCGCGAGTTCTACCTGGAGCAGCGGTATCTCGCGCAGGGCCGGATCGGCGAGGCCGACAAGATCGCCGCCGGCATCCGCAAGGCGTTCGCCGACGCCACGCCGCGCGACAAGCAGCAGCTGTACGCCTTCCTCACGACCGCCGGTGCGCCGGTGACGGTCATCGAGCGCGAGGAGCTGCGGAAGGTGGCCGCCGACACGAAGCACAACATCCGCGTGGTGGGCAACGCGCTGGTGCGCGCGGGGCTGATGAAGCCCGAGACGATGGCGGCGAATCAGGACGCCTACCTGCCGCGGCTGTACCTCGCGCACCTGCTGGACGACGGCGACTGGCGCGCGATCGGCGCCGGCAAGAAGCCCTCGGACATGGGCTACCTGAAGAAGCGCCAGGACATCCCGGAGGACGTGCGGCGCGTGATCCTCGGCGAGATCAAGGATCCGGCGTACCTGTCGGCCATGGCGATCGTGCGCCCGATGCGCGACATCGCGCTGCTGGGCTTCCTCGAGCAGATCGCCGGGCGCGAGGGGCTGGTGCTGCCGAAGTCGATCGTGGAGTGGGACGGCAAGAAGGTGACGCCGCTCTGGCTGAAGACCGAGGCCGGCCGGCTGCGCAATCAGGCGCGCTACATGGAGGACCGGGGCGACGCGAAGAAGGCCGTGGCGCTCGCCGACCGCATGGACGCGGTGGCCGATCCGATCATGGACGAGCTCAACGCCGGCGACTACCGCGACTGGAAGAAGCTGCCCGACTCGCCGCGATACGGCCGGCTGCGCGGGCTGCACGTGCAGAAGGACGTCTACGAGGACATCGTGGGCGTGTACGACCTGATGCCCGAAGACCTGAAGTGGTACGAGCCCCAGTCGATCGTGGGCTACGGGGGCGTGGGCACGCGCGTGACGCAGTGGTGGAAGGTGGGCAAGGTCACGCTGAACCCGGGCTCTCAGGTGCGCAACGTCGTGTCGAACATGGTGATGCTGCAGCTGTCGGGCGTGTCGCTGCACATGGTCGTGCCGCGCATCGTCCAGGCGATCAAGGAGATCGCGGACGACGGGCCTCACTGGAAGATCGCCCAGCGGTACGGCGTCACCGAGGCGTCGTTCGTCTCGCGCGAGCTGCCCGAGATCAAGCGCGACGCGATCCGGCTGCAGCTGGAGACGATGGGCGAGCATCCGCTCAAGCGTATGGGGCTGCTCGCCACGCTGCTGGGTGCCACGGTGGTCGAGAAGGCGTCCGACGTCCATCAGGCGATGGAGTACATCGGCAAGACGGCGAAGATCATCGACGCGATGGCGAAGGGGGCGACCGAGGCGCAGGCCGCGCTCGAGGCCCAGGACTGGCTGTTCGACTACTCGCTGGTGCCGCGATCGGTGCGCTACCTGCGGAATCAGCCGGTGGCGGGCTCCCCGTTCCTCACCTGGATGTACAAGGCCGCGCCGCGGCTGCTGGAGGTGGCCGCGCTGCACCCGCAGCGGCTGCTGCCGTGGTTCGGGCTGGTGCTGTCCATGCCGATCCTGGCGTCGATGGCGCTGGGCGGCGACGCGGATGACTGGGACGAGATGAAGCGGCTGCTGCCGGAGTGGGCCCGCAAGAAGGGGCACCTGCAGGCGCTGCCGTTCCGTGACTCGGCCGGCCGGATCCAGTTCATCGACCTCGGGCCCTACCTGCCGTGGACGATGTGGACGGACTTCCTCTACAACGCCCCCAGCGAGCCCGCCAAGGCGACGATGGACCTTCTGGGCTCCATCTTCTCGTGGGGGCCGGTCGGATCGGCTGGCGTGGCCATCTCGACGGGCGTGGACCCCTTCACGGACCGGAAGATCGTGCCGGAGGGCGAGCCGCCGCTGCGGCAGGCCGCGGCGTGGGCCAGCTACTTCTGGTCGCTGGCGATGCCGCCGATCATCACGAGCGCCGGCACGTTCGGCAAGATGGACCAGGCGCTCACCGGGAACACGAACCGCTACGGCGACCCGCGCGCCACGCTGGGTCAGGCGGCGGCCACGCTGTTCGGTGCGAACGTGTACGGCATCAACCCGGACACGAACGCGGCCCAGGAGATGTCGAAGCTGAACAAGGCGATGACCGACACGAAGATCCGGATGCTGCAGCGGCTGCAGGACCGGGGCCTGTCCGACGAGAAGCGTCAGGAGATTGTGAAGGAGTACGCCGACGAGATCACGCGGCGCGCGCAGGAACTGCAGGCGTATGCCGAGCGCGCGTCGAAGGTGCCGAAGGAGCTCAAGGTGGACATGGAGCCCGCGGTGCCGTAAGCCTAAGCGGCCCCCGGCAAACAGGGGCAGCGTTCTTCTCGGTTCCCTGCCGGGTCAGGGCCGAGCCGCGCATTGGCCCGCCGGGGGCGACTCCGGAGGGCCTTCTGCTTTCCAGCGCACCGGCCGCGTCTGGATGCGCCAGCGGCCGATCTTGCGGTAGTAGATGACCCAGCCCTCGCTGAAGTCGCACGGGGCCGTGTCCAGCACGATGGCGTCGATGCTGGTGAACGGCGGCACGGTGTAGGGCTGGGTCATGGCAGTGTCAGTGCGTCTGGAAGTGCTACAGGCGCCCGGGAAGCCGCACCAGAACGTGGATCCGGCCCCGTGATCGGTTCTCGCCATCACCGACCGGGAAGCCTGCGTGCCAGTCGAGGTCGGCGTCGCGCACGGCGTCGATGATCTCGTCGTCGCTCATGCCCGCCTCGCTGCCGCAATCTCGTGCCCTGTCGCCGGCAGTGCCGGCACCGGCAGCAGTCGACCGCGCGGCGTGCGCCACCTCCACGCCATGCCGACGGCGAGGCGGTACAGGTCCATGCCGTAGCCGTGGCCGAAGCAATGCTCGCGTACGTCCTCTTCGACGCCACCGTAGCACCATCCGCCACATTGGGCGGACAGCCAGTTCCGCGCGACCTCGCAGTGCGCGCAGGTCTTGTGCGTCACCATCTCGCGGTCCTCGCCGAGGAACGTCTCGCGCAGGTACGTCTCGCCGGGGTCGATGGTGCGGCGGCACTCCGCGCACGTGTGCGGGCGCTTCGCGCGCGGGCGCGTCTTGGCGAGGACGTCCACCGTGTAGTCCGCATCATCGATCATGCACATGGTCACTCTTCGTTGATCGAGAAGATCCCGATTCGGATCAGGTAAAGCCGCAGATGCGCGATGCCGCCGGCCAGCGCGATCAGGGCGCCGGCCGGCTCTCGATTCACGACGAACAGGATGAAGTTCAGCGCCATGACGGCGGCCGCATCGCGGTCGTACTGCGGCGAGTCAACCCACCGGCGGATCGGTGCGGGGAGAGCCATGGTCATCCTTTGCTGGTCGCGCGCGTCCACACGCGGTCGAGCGTCTCGGCTTGCTTGTCGGTGAGCGAACGGCCTGCGTCGATGCGCTCGCGCAGCGACTGGATGAATTCGGACTCCCACTCGCTAAGCCGCGACTCGCGCGCCTCGCAGTCCGCGATCATCGTTTCGTGTTCGTCGTTCATGGGGCCGGGTCTCCAAGATGCGCGCGCAGCGCGTTGATGGCCGCGTCCTGATCGAGGGCGGTCAATGCACGCCTCCTGCCGGCCGGCGCGCCTTCCACGGGGTCCCGACCGGAATGTCGGGGAAGTCCTTCGCGGGCACGATCAGATGCCGCGCCCGGGTCGGCGCCTCGCCCGAGACCATGATCGCGGGCATGAGGGCGGAGAGCTTCTCGCACTCCTCGCGCGTGCCGCGGCAGAGGACTTGCCCCTCGGCGCGGTCTGAGAAGTCGATCACGGTCGTGAGGAGGTACTCGTCGGCGCTCATCCCCGACCTCCGTCTCTCGTCGCCGCGGCGGCGCGCCGCTCGGCAAGCGCGGTCGGGTACACCGCGACGACGTCGGCCCAGCGAGCGAACACCGGCCGATCGCCACCGTCGGGCGGCCCGAACCCGTCGATCGCGAAACCGGTCCGGTACGGGACGACCTTCGCGGTCGGCTTGCGGGTGTCGTACTGGTACGTGATCGGCAGCGGTCGGCCCTCGGCGTCGTGGATGCGGAACGTCGCCGCGCCGCCCGCGTCGCCGAAGTTCAGATGCATGCCCATGCGTCTTGTGTAGCCCTTGCCCGTGGGGTCGAGCGAGTCGGGCCAGTGGATCGGATCGCTCATCGCCCCCTCGCTGCTGCGTCGTCTTTGGTGTGAACCGCCATCCGATGATGCGCTACTCCCTGCTCGGTGCGGAACAGCTTCCCGCAGACCTTGCATGGAACGCGGCGAGGGCGGTAAT
>JAGPES010000278.1 GCA_018057015.1 Pseudomonadales bacterium
ATCTGGGTGAATCGCGCCTCGTCCGACACATCGATCAGCGTGTTCGTCCGCGGATCGCGGTACATGTACTCCTCGTAGGTGGGGTCGGTATAGCCCCACGACGCGGTCAGTACCAGGCTTTCGGTCACCACGGCGGCGAGCTCGAACTCGACCCCCTGGAAGGTCGCCTCACCCGCATTGACTATGATGGCGCTCGAGCCGGAGGAATCCGCCAGGAACTGCGAGATCTGCAGGTCGTCGTAGATCGTGTGGAACAGCGCCACGTTCGCCCGCACGCGCTTGTCCAGCCACTCGGTCTTCAGCCCTGCCTCGTAGGCCGTCGCCTCCTCGGGCTCGAAGCTCGAGAGCACCGCGGAGCGCGGCGAGAAGCCGCCGGCCTTGTAGCCCGTCGATACCCGCGCATAACCCATCATGTCATCCGATATCTGGTAGTTCGCCGAGAGCAGCCACGAATCGTTGTCGAAGTCCTGGTCCCCCTCCTCCGTGAACGCGCTGGAGAAAAAGGTCTTCTCGTCCTTCGTGTAGCGCCCGCCCACCGAGACCTCGAGCCTGTCGTCCAGCACCGCCGGCCGGTAGCTCACCTGCCCGAAGATTGCCTTCGAGGTCGTGTCGCCGCCGAAGCTCGAGACAGGAGCGAGATTCAGCCCCGCCGTCCCGCCGGGGAGCACGAACGTGAGGCGCTGGTTGTTGTACTCGTCGGCCGTCTCTTCGAAATAGAACAGTCCCCCGACGTACTTCCAGCGCTCCGTGGCGCCCACGAGCTGCAGCTCCTGCGAGTACTGGTCCTGTCGCTGCGGGGCGTTGTTGCAGTTGTAGGGTCCGTTGAGATCCTCGATGCCCACCGGCGCGAAGCTGACCGGATCGAGCACGAAGCCGCGCATCACGCCGTTCCCCGTGAGGCTGCAGATCGTGTCCTGGTTGAAGTAGCGGTAAGCGCTGATGGACTTCAAGGCCAGCGTCTCGCTGAAGTCGTACTGCAGCGTGAGCGCACTGCCGAACACCTCGCCCTCGCTCTCGAAGCGGCCGTCGAAGGGCGCCTGCTGGCCGTCGTCGAGCCGCTTGCCGGTGATCACGAAGGGAGCCCCGCCGTACGCAAGCGACTGGCCGTAGTAGTTCCGCACCTCGTCCGTCGCGGCAACCATCTGGAAGAACACCGGCGAGCCTTCACGCTCGCCGTAGTCCAGCGCGAAATCGGCAGTGAAGTTCTCGCCGAAGGCGCCGTGCACGCCCAGCCAGACCGAGTCGTTTTTCAGCGATCCCGGATCCTCCTCGTCGCTCGCGAGCTCGTTGTCGAAGTATCCGTCACGCTCGCGGTGCAGGTAGGCGAGCGTCGCCTTGATCGTGGAGTCGCCGAGCAGGCCCGTATCGACCCGCGCGCGCGTATACCAGTCGTCGTAGCTCCCGTAGCCGGCCTTTGCCTCCACGCCGAACTCGTCCACTGGCTTCCTGCTGATCAGCTGGACCGCGCCACCGGTCGTGTTCCGTCCGAACAGCGTGCCCTGCGGGCCGCGCAGGACCTCGATGCGCTCGACATCGACGAGATCGAATATGGCACCGGCCGTCCGTGCGATGTACACGCCGTCGAGGTAGATGCCGACACCGGCCTCGGCAGTCGCGGCAGGCTCGTTCTGGCCGATGCCGCGGATGTAGATGGCCGCCGCGTTCAGGCTGCTGGTCTGCTGCGTGATGACGAGGTTCGGCGCCAGTTGCGCGAGCCTGGTCACGTCCTGCACGTTCAGCTTGTCGAGCAGGTTGCCCGACAGGGCGGTGACCGCGACCGGCGTCTGCTGCAGGGATTCCTCCTGGCGGCGTGCCGTGACCGTGATTTCCTCGAGCTGCAGGGCGTCGTGCGCGGATTCCGGCGCCTGCGCGCGGGCTTGCGTGCTCGCGCAGATGGCGGCGAGCATCGCGACGCCACCGGCAACTCTCGGATATGCGAATGGTTTCACCATGGTAACGGTAGCTCCTGATCGTTGACGTGCTCTTGTTCGGAATCGCGCACGGAGAGCTGGATACTGGAACGCAAACCGGTGCACGGCAACGACAGAACGGCTCACGTCGGCGACCGAATCGGCTCAATATGCGCGTCACGCAAGGCCGAGGAAGTGGGTGGCCACGCCTGCATGCCCTCGGAGCCCGAGCGCGGTAGGCTCGCAATCCCGCGAGCGCGCCGAAGCCCGGCGATCGCCGCAACAAGGCGACCAGCTCAGCGCCAATTGGGAGAAAGTCGCGACTTTTTTCCAGTTGGCGCTAGAATAGTCGCCATGAAACGCTATCTCGACGACCTCCTCGCCAAGGACCTGCCACGCAAGATGGTGCTGCTCACCGGCGCACGGCAGGTCGGCAAGACCACGCTGTGCCGCCAGTTCATGGAGCGGTTCAATCCGTCGCAATACCTCGACTGGGACGTTGCGGCCGATCGCGCCGTCCTGCAGCGCCAGAGCTGGAGCCCGCGCAGCAAGCTCCTCGTGATGGACGAGATCCACAAGATGCCGGACTGGAAGAACTGGCTGAAAGGCGTGGTCGACGGCCGGCCCGCGCAACAGGCGCTCCTCGTCACGGGCAGCGCCCGCATGGAAACCTGGCGCCAGGGCGGCGATTCGCTGGCCGGCCGTTACCTGCTGTTCAGGTTGCACCCCATTTCCGTGCGCGAGTGGTGCGAGCAGCAGGGCGCGACGCCCGCCGCCGCGCTCGATCGACTGATGGCCCGCGGCGGCTTCCCGGAACCCTGCCTGGCGGAGAACCCCGAGGACGCCGACCGCTGGCGGAGGCAGTACTTCACCGATCTCGTTCGCGAGGACGTGCTCGAGTTCTCGCGCATCAACGAGATCAACACGATGCGCCTGTTCGCGGAAATGCTGCGCGAGCGGGTTGGTTCTCCACTATCTCTCGCCTCGATCGCGCGCGACCTCGCGGTGTCCCCGACCACGCTGAAGCGCTACCTCGACATACTGCAGGCGCTCTACATCGTGTTCACGGTACAGCCCTGGCACCACAACATCGGCCGCGCGATCCTGCAAACGCCCAAGGTCTATTTCTTCGACACCGGGCTCGTGCGCGGCGACGAGGGCGTGCGTTTCGAGAATGCGGTGGCCACCATGCTGCTCAAGCAGGCCCACTTCCGCCAGGATGCGCGCGGGAAGGCCGCGGGCCTGCACTACATCCGCACCAAGGACGGCGCCGAGGTGGACTTCGCGTTGAGCGAAGACAACCGGCTGACCCACCTGATCGAATGCAAGCTCGCCGACCCTGCCGTTCACCCGGCCCTGGCGCGCTTCGCGCGCGGCTTCCCGCAAGCCGAGGCCCTGCAGATCGTCCGCGAACTTCGCCAGGAGGAGTTCCGCTCGCCGGTACGCCTCACCAGCGCCGCGGAGTGGCTGCGCGGACTCGACGCGTGAATCGCACGCAGCGACTGGAACAAGCCGAAGCAGGAAGGCCTGACCATGTTCATGCTGGACACGAAGGCCCCCGGCATCGAGATCCGGCCCATCCACCAGATGTCCGGCGAACGCGAATTCAACGAGGTGTTCCTGAACGACGTGCGCATTCCCGACAGCCATCGCCTGGAGCCGGAATGCGGCGGCTGGAAAGTGATGCTGAGCACCCTCTTTCACGAACGGCTGTCGGTCGGCGGCAGCCTGCCCACGAACCTGCACGCGAGCCTGACCGGGCTGGAGCGCGCGTCTCTCCGGGACGGCAAACCGGCACTCGAGGATCCCCGCGTGAAGGCGCGGATCGCCGACGCCTATCTGTCGCAGAAAGGCGTCGACCTGATCATCTCGTGCGGTCTCACGGCCCTGTCGAAGGGCAAGGAACCGGGACCGGCACCTCGGGCGCGGGGACGCGACCCGCCGGGGGCGGCCTGCTGCGGCTTGCGCCGGGTCCGACCATCGCGGTGGTCGTCGACGGCGTGCGCTTCGCGCGGCCCGGCGAGAGCGGCATCCTTGTGGTCGTGGGCGTGCCGGATCCGCGCTGGGGCCAAAAGGTCGTAGCCGTGATAGCGTTGCGCTCGGGGGCGCCCCGGAACCGGGATGCGCTGCGGGTACGCTGCCGGCAGAAGCTAGCCGGCTACGAGGTGCCGAAGGAGGCCGTATTCGTCCCGGCCGTGCAGCGCAGTCCGACCGGCAAGGCCGACTACCGCTGGGCGCGCAGCACGGCCGAACGCGAGCTCGCGCTCAACTGAATCCCAGGCCCCTTTTTTTCCGGCGCTTCTCGCGAAGCGCCGAACATCAGTCGATCAACGGAGAGTTCCCATGTATCAAGTCAATCTAGAGGGCAAGGTGGCGCTGGTCACCGGCGGCAGCCGCGGCCTGGGTCGCGCGATGGTGCTCGGGCTCGCCCGCGCCGGCGCCGACGTCGTGATAGCGAGCCGCAAGCTCGCCGGCTGCGAGGAAGTGGCCGCCGAAGTGCAGGCCATGGGCCGCGGCGCACTCGCGGTGTCGGCGCACGCCGGGCAGATGGAGAGCCTGGATGCGCTGCTCGACGCGGCCTACGCACGCTTCGGCCGCATCGACGTGCTGATCAACAACGCCGGCACGAATCCCGTGACTGCCGGCCTCTCGGACCTGACGCCGGATCTGTTCCAGAAAGTGTTCGAGGTCAACACCAAGGGGCCGTGGTATCTGGCTTCGCGCGCCGCGCCGCGCATGGCGCAGCACGGCGGCGGCTCGATCATCAACGTGATCTCGGTCGGTGGCCTCAAGCCATCGGCCTACCAGGGCTTCTACGCCGCCACCAAGGCTGCGTTGCAGGCGCTCACGAAGGTCATGGCCGCGGAATGGGCGCAGATGGGCATCCGCGTCAATGCGCTGGCCCCCGGCAGCTACCACTCGGACATGTTCGACAAGTCCGCCGCGGTGTTGCCGGGCTTCACCGAGGGCTCCATCGCGGCCACGCTGCAGAAGCGCATCGCCGATACCGACGAGATCCTCGGCCCGGTGATGTACCTCGCAAGCGATATGTCGAGCTACACCACCGGCACCACGCTGATCGCCGACGGCGGCTACCTGGTGCTGTGAGGCGAGGGCCGCACCGGCAATTCGCGCTCAGACTATCCCGAAGCCTGTCTCCTATACACAGCT
>JAGPES010000279.1 GCA_018057015.1 Pseudomonadales bacterium
CCGCGAGCTCGAATCCGACCTGGTCGCGGCTTTCGTCTTGGCCACGCCTGCGCACATGAATTCAATCAGGATCCTGCGTCCCGGCGCCGACCCGCTCGAGTTGCCGGGGCCGGGCGGGGTCGAGCTCGCGGACATCAACCCGGTGCGGCTCACCGACGTGGCACAGGTGACTGGGCTGCCGCGCGAGACGGTGCGGCGCAAGCTCGCGCTGTTGCGCGATCGCGGCCGCGTGGAGCGCACCGGGGACGGTCGCTGGCGTTTCCGGCCGCAGGGGATCGACGAGGCGGCCTACGCCTTCACGCGCGAGATGGCGCGCAACCTGCTGCAGACCGCCGCCGAGGTGCAGCGGCTGCTCGACCAGGCCGACAAGCCGGCACCCTGAGCGCGGCGTTCAGAGCGCGCGCGCGGCCGCGCTGCCGCTTTCGATGGCGCCCTGGATGTAGCCGATCTCGTGGCAGTCGCCGATGGTGCTGGCCGTGATGCCGCGCGAACTCAGTGCCTCGGCGAGCGTCGCATCGCCCTGCGCGCCCAGCGCGATGATCACGCTGTCGGCGCCGATGCGCTCGCTGCCGTTCTTCGACGTGCAATCCAGCCCGTTGGCGTCGATCGCCGTCACCGATGTCCGGCGCAGCAGGCGCACGCCGTGCTCACCCAGCGTGTGCAGCACGCGCCAGCGGCGCACCAGGCTGAGCTCCGCGCCGAGATCGCGTCCGGGCTCGATCACCGTGACCTCGCGGCCGCGCTCGGACAGCAGCTCCGCGACTTCCAGCCCGACCAGCCCGCCGCCGACGATGGCGACGCGTTTTCCGAGCGGCATGTAGATGCGGCTCAGCGCGCGCATCCATTCGAGCTTGCGCGTGATGCCGCCAAGCTGCGCGGCGCCGACCGCCGCGCGCTGCAGCAGGCCGAGCTTGCGCATGGCCGCGGGGTTGCCGCCGAGCAGCAGGCCGCGCAGTTCCTCGCCGTCGAACACGTGCTTCATGTCGCTTCCCGGAATCGGCGGGGCGATGCGCCGCGCGCCGGTCGCCACCAGCACCGCGTCGGGCTGCATCGCGGCGATCGAGTCCGCCGTGGCCGTGGTCCGCGTGCAGACGACGACCGGCAGGCGCGCCACGGCGTCCTCGAGGTGGCGCACGAGGCGGGCATTGGGCTCGTAGGCGAGGGCGGCGATGCGCGCGGTGCCGCCGAGCGCCGGTTCGCGCTCGATCAGCGTCACCTCGTGCCCGCGCAGCGCCGCGACGCGCGCGGCCTCGAGCCCGGCGGGTCCGCCGCCGACCACGACCACGCGCTTGCGTCGTTCGGCCGGTGCAAGCAGGGCATCCTGCGCCTCGCGCCCCGTCGCGGGGTTCACCGCGCAGCAGATGTGGCGGTTCAGGAAGATCTGCGCCACGCAGACATAGCAGTAGATGCAGGGGCGCACCGCGAGCGGGTCGTTCGCGGCGAGCTTGTTCGGCAGCTCCGGGTCGGCGAGCAGCTTGCGTCCCATCGCGACCATGTCGAAGCGTCCCGCCGCGAGGCCCTGCTCCGCGACATCGGGCTCGATGCGCCCGACCGCGATCACCGGCACGCCCGCGGCGCGGCGGATCGCTTCGGCGAACCCGACGAAGGCGCCCGGCGCGTGCGGGATCGGTGCCTCGGTGAACGCGATGCCGCTGGTGGGGTTGCCGTAGGCGCTGACATCGATCGCGTCGCAGCCAGCCTCGACCGCCAGGCGCGCGGTGATCACGGCGTCCCCGGGCGTGATGCCGTCGCTGACGCGGAATTCGTTGGCATCGAGACGGCAGAGTATCGGGAAGCCCGGCCCGACCTGCACGCGCACGGCGCGCAGCACCTCGACCAGCAAGCGCGCGCGGTTCTCCGCGCTGCCGCCGTAGGCGTCGTCACGCCGGTTGTAGTGCGGCGACAGGAACGAGGACAGCACGTAGCCATGGCCGGCGTGGATTTCCACGCAGTCGAAGCCGGCGCGCACGGCGAGCGCGGCCGCTGCAGCGAACTGCCCGACCAGCCAGTCGATGTCCTGCTGCGTCATCACCTGGTACACCGGCTGCGAGGCGCCGCCGACGAAGGAGGCGATCTCGGCGCCGGTGAGGGCCTCGAACATGTCGCTCTTGTCGAAGTGCGGCACCGAGGGCACGAGCAGCGGGCGGCCCTGCACGCGATCCTCGGTCGCGACCTTGCCGCAGTGGTTGAGCTGCACACCGGCCATCGCGCCGTGGCGATGCATGCGCTCGGCGAAAGCCTGCAGTCCGGGCAGGTGTGACTCGCCGGAGATGCCGACCATGCGCGGCATGCTGGCACCGGCGGGCCACGAGACCGAGGTGGTTTCGAGCATGACCAGCCCGGTGCCGCCGCGCGCGCGGGCTTCGTAGTAGGCGAGCAGCGGCTCGCCGCAGCAGCCGTCGGGCTCGCACAGCTCGGTCCCCATTGCGGCCAGCATGATGCGGTTGCGCACGCGCATGTTCCCGATGCGCAGCTCCGAGCCAAGGCGTGGGTACATGGGGGATCTCCTCGTTGCGTGTCGGCAGGGCGCGTGCCCCGGCCATCAGCGGCTTTTTAGCACGCCACCCGCTCATCGCGCGATGAGCAAATCCGTCGGCAGGGATTGACGCGCGGGTTCACCGG
Organism: Pseudomonadales bacterium; assembly: GCA_018057015.1. Taxonomy (GTDB): domain Bacteria; phylum Pseudomonadota; class Gammaproteobacteria; order Pseudomonadales; family UBA5518; genus UBA5518. The sequence goes on from JAGPES010000279.1 coordinate 2,623, forward strand.
GCTCAGCGGCTGCCGCCGGCGCGGCGCCAGCACAGCCGGTGCTCGCGCGTCACGGTGGTGCCGGGCAGCAGGTCCTCGGCCGAGAGCACCAGGGAGTCCCCGTCCAGCGCGGCCTTGCGCAGCTGCGTGCTGCCCGGGAAGTCCGGGTTCAGCGAGTCGCTCACCTCGTGCAGCACGCAGCCGTCGCGGATGCGGTATCGCCCCTGGTAGTGGAAGTAGCTGTCGAAGGCGGCGCACTTGCGCTCGGCCGGCACGTGGCGGGCGCTGGGGCTGTCGAAACGCGGGCGCGCGGCGCGTGCGATTCCCGCCGACATCCAGCCATCCGGCGTGTACAGCAGCAGTCCCGTGGCCGCCTCGCCGAAGGGGAAACCGGGCGGGCGTCCGTCCGCATAGCGGATCTCCCAGCGCTCGAGTGTCCACGCGCCGGGCAGGGCACGGGCAAGAGTTTCGTCGTCCATTGGTCTACGCTTCCTGAGGTGGCATGCGGCGCGACCCTAGCAGGGGTCGCCGCGGGCGGCAATCGGGGGCGGCAGAACTGCCCCGGTGCGCCTGTCGACATGCCCCTTATCCAGCGAGCGCGCGCCGCGCACCCGCGACGACGACATGGGAGTCCGGATGACCATTCACCAGAAGTCCTCCGCGCAGACGCAGGAGGCCGTGATCTTTTTCGTCGACGGGGAAATCCGCCGCGAGATGCTGTACCCGGAATTCGAGGCTCTGCTCGACTGCGTGGTGCCGATCCGCGATTTCGCCGGCAAGACCCTGGAAGCGGCCTACCTGCGCCTGGATGCGCGGCTCGCCCCGGTCACCGTGGTGCTGTTCCTGATCCCCTTCGACAGCGACGGCTTCCCGGCGCTCGAGTGGGACGTGCCGCTGCGCATGCTGGCCGAGCGTGGCGTGCGCGGCCCGGATCTCGGCGGCGGGCCGGTGCGGCTGGTGACGCGCAGCCAGTGCCCGATCCCCCGGCACGAGGACCAGCTCTGGGACATCCGCTTCGGCGCGGGCGGCAACACGCTGGCGCAGTTGCAGGAGCGGGTGCTGATGAACCGCCTCGGGCTCGACGTGGCGGAGGCCGACACGGCGGCGCCGCCCGCCGCGTGGCGCGGAACCGCCGCACCGGCGGCTGCCGTGACGGCGCCGGCCACGGCCCCTGCCGCGGCGGGCGATTCCTCCGACACCCTGCTGGCCCTGATGCAGCAGAGCAGCCAGCAGATGGCGGCCGCGCGCGAGCAGCACCAGCGCGAGAGCATGGCGCTGCAGCAGCAGCTGGCCGTGTTGCAGCAGCACGCGCGGGCGCTGGAGGACGAGAAGCAGGCGCTGCTCGCGCGCGCCGAGCAGCAGGCGCGCACGCTGGAGGATCAGCGTGCCGCGGCCGACACCCGCACGCGCCAGCTGGCCGAGCAGGCGCGCCGCGAGATCGAGGCCGCGCGCCAGACGCTCGAGGGCGAGCGCGACGCCGCGCTGGCCGCGCGCGATGCGCGCATGCGCGAGGCGCTGGCGCGGCTGGAGCGCGAGCGCGAGACGCAGGAGGACCAGCTGCACAGCCTGCGCAGCGAGCTGACCGAACTGCGCCGCGACAAGCTGCGGCTGATGGGCGAAGGCGCCGACAAGTTCTTCGCCCAGCTCAAGGAGAAGGGCGTCAAGTTCGTGGCCTTCCAGCCCGGCGCGGGCCACCTCACGATCCCGATGGAAGAGCTGAACCGCTACCTCGAGGAAACCGAAGCCTTCGTGGCCGAGAAGTGCGGCGTGAGCCCGGAGCACTACCGGCGCTGGCTGGCGCATTACAACAGCCCGGTGTGCCAGGGCACCGCGGGCAGCGGCGGGCCCTGCGCCAAGGCGTTGACCAAGCTGCTCAAGCCGGCGGAATTCGTCGTCGGCATGCACGACCGCTGCGAGATCCACAAGCAGTTCCCGCGCACGCCGGCGACCAGGGAAATGCCCGGTTGAGCCGGGATCCGCCCGGCGATTTTCCCGCGCTGCCCGCCGTCGAGACGCTCCACGATCCGCTGTATGCCGCGCGCGGCGTGACGCTCGGCGTGCTGCGCCTCGACCGGCTGCACCCGCTGTGGGGCGGCAACAAGGTGTTCAAGCTGCTGCCGAACCTGCGCCGTGCCGAGGCGCTGGGCCAGCGACGCGTGATCAGCTTTGGCGGCGCGTATTCCAATCACCTGCACGCGCTGGCCGCCTGGGGCCGCGAGCACGGGCTGGAAACCGTGGGCATCGTGCGCGGCGAGGCGCCGGCCCGGCCGGGCCCCACGCTGCGCGACCTGCATGACTGGGGCATGCGCGTCCGCCACGTCTCGCGCGCCGCGTACCGCCGTCGCGTCGATGCGGCGTGGGTGGAGGAGATCACGCGCGACCTCAGGCCGGCGTTGGTGATCCCCGAGGGCGGCGACAACGCCGCGGGTTTCGCCGGCTGCCGCGAGCTGGGCCGCTCGATCGCGGCGCTGCCGGGCAACTGGGACGTGCTCGCGCTCGCCTGCGGCACC
>JAGPES010000280.1 GCA_018057015.1 Pseudomonadales bacterium
TGCGGTAGAAGGTCGGCAGCGAGCTCTCGACGCCGGGCGTGTCGGCCCAGCCCGGATGCATCGCGTTCACCACGATGCCGTTGCCGCGCCATTTTTCGGCCCACTCCTCGGTGAGGATCATCAGCCCACGCTTGGCGCGCGCATAGGCCGCCGCGCCGGAGTAGCGGCCGTTGCGGCTCTGCAGGTCGTCGACGTCGATGCGCTGCGAATACATGCCGCCCGAGAGCACGTTCACCACACGCGCCGAACCCGCTTTGGCCAGCAGCGGCTGGAGGCGCTCGGTCAGCAGCCACGGCGAGAGCAGCAGCAGAGCGAAACTCTTCTCGAGACCCTCGGCCGTTAGCTGCCGCGGGTTGAACAGGGCGCCGGCGTTGTTGACCAGGATGTCGAGCGGCTCGCCGGCGGCGAGCAGGCGCTCGGCGAGGGCGTGCACGTCGGCCATGAGCCCGAGGTCGGCAATCTCGAACGACACCGCCGGGTTGCCGGTGCTGTCGCGGATCGCGCGCGCTGCCTGCTGGGCCTTCGCCGCGTCGCGGCCAACGATCGTCACGCGCGCGCCCAGCGCGGCGAGCTCGCGCGCGGCAGCGAAACCTATGCCCGATGTTGCGCCCGTAACAAGGGCGTGTCGGCCACCGAGCCACGCCGATACCGGCTTCCAGTGCTTGCGCGAGGCGCGGTAGCCGAAGCGCGTGAAGCGGCACAGCCCGGGCAGCAGCAGGCGATCGGCGAGCGCGGTGGAGGCCGATTCCCGCGGCGGCTCGAAATTGTCCTCGAGCGCACGCTGCAGGCCTTCCATGGTGCTCTTGCCGACGCGGTCCATCATCGCGGGGAAGGCGCGCGATACCGCCGCCAGCGGCGCCGGGAAATCGAAGGTCGCGATATAGCGCACCCGCGTGCCGCGCGAGGTGGCGCTGAACAGGATCTCCTCGCGCGCCGTGAACAGACGCGAGTCCACCGTCATCAGCATGCGCCGGTCGGGCTCCCATTCGATCACCCGGTAGCGCAGCGAAAAGCCGGCCTTCATGTCGATGCGGTACTCGCTGCCGAGACCGGGTGCGCCGGGCGTCAGCCGCGTGCCGCGCGCCACGGCGGGATCCCACTGCTCGATTCGGGAGAACTCCGACACGTAGGCGAACACCTCGTGCAGCGGGCGGGCAACTTCGATGGTTTCATCCAGCGTGACTTTGCGGTTCATGAACGCTCCTCGGCGCAGTGCAGGTGAGCCGGTGTACGCGCGGCCGCGCTCGCCGGTTCAGTTGCGACCGCGGCCGTTGTGGCAATTTCACGTTCCTCGCCGAGGCTGTCGGGCGGCACCCGCCGGTAGCGAATTTCGACCGCGAGGCCCTTGCCGTCCGCGCCGGCCAGGTTCGACAGGCCGCGGTACAGCGCGAGGTGCCGCCCGTCGTCGTAGGCGAGCTCGATCGGGTCGACGAATGCCCGCAGCAATGGCTGCGCCGGCACGATGCGCAGCCACAAGGCGACGCCGGGGATTTCCTCGGGCGCCGCGATGCGCGCGATGCGCAGGCGCAGCGACTGCAGCCGCGCGGGCAGCGCGAAGTCGAGGTCGATGCTCCTGCCCGCCGCGAGAGTCTCCCAGTTCGCGCGCACGAAGCGGTCGAAGCCCGAGCTCGCCACCAGCGAGGCGCCAGTCTCCAGCGCGCGCGTTTCGTCGTCGCGCAGCAGCAGGTATGCGCCGTCATGCCAGCGCGCGCCGATGCGCGAACCGCTGCGCAGATCGTGCTGCTCGAAGGCCGGCGCACTCTGGCTGCAGCGGTAATCGAGCGTCTTCTCCGCGATCAGCGTCCCGTCGGGCGCGCGGTACTCGATGCGGTGGCTGAGCGCGCCGATCTCGTGGCGCTCGCGATAGACCTCGCTGCGCTCGGGCAGCCGCAGCGCAACCCCCTCGACGATTTCCGGCGCGACGGGCTGGGCCGATGCGGTGGCCACCATGGCTGCACACACCAGCGCGGCATGGACGAGGTGTTTCATGACAGGGCCTCCGCCGTGACGGCGCGTGGAGCTCGCGCAAGGAACAGCAGCAGCGGCAGCAGCAGCGCCCACGCGGGTGCCATGGCCAGCGCCACCTGCCACCACGGGAAGCGCGTATCGGCGGCCCCGAGCTCCACGCCGGCGACGTAGCTCAGCGGCCCGAGCACGGCCCCGAGCAGCGCGGCCAGGCCGAGCCGTGCCTGCAGCCACGCCAGCGAATGCGCGAACGTGGTGGCGAACAGCAGCCACAGCATCGCCAGCCAGGGCGCAATCCCGCCTGCCAGGGTGCCCTGGAATTCCAGCAGCCCGAGGCGCTGCCACCCCAGGTCCATCGCCAGACCGAGCAGCGCGGCGACGGCGATGAACGCCCAGCCGCGCGCGCTGCGATCGACCAGCCACCAGTGCAGCGCGAGGATCAGAGCGCCGACAGGCAGTGCCCACGCGTTGCCACCGGCCACGCAGGCGAACCAGCCGCATTGGTAAGTGACGGCGTTCTGCACGTTCGAACTTGTCATCTTTCTCTTGACTCCTTTGGACCCTCGCATTTGCGTCACATCACCTGTCGGCATGAATGCCGACCCACAAGGTAGCAGGCGCCTGTGGGTCGCCATTCATGGCGACGGCGGCATTCGGCCAGGCACCTGTCGGCATGAATGCCGACCCACAAGCCTGCCGGCATACATTCCGACCTAGGATGCGAGTGCACGAAACGCCAGCAGCACGCGTTCGCGCGCGCCCTTCAGTTCCACCACGGGTTCCGGGTAGCCCGCCGCGCGCAGCGCCGGGTGCCCCGGCTGCAGCAATGCCTTGGCGGGCAGCGCGGCGAGCTCCGGGAGCCAGCGGCGCACGAAGGCGCCGTCGGCATCGAAGCGTTCGGCCTGGCGTACCGGGCTCAGCACGCGAAAATAGGGGGCGGCGTCGGTGCCGGTGGAGGCCGACCACTGCCAGCCGCCGTTGTTGGCCGCAAGCTCGACGTCCACCAGCTGCTCGCTGAAGAAGCGCTCGCCGTGGCGCCAGTCGACCAGCAGGTACTTGCTGAGGAACATCGCCGTGACCATGCGCAGGCGGTTGTGCATCCAGCCGGTCGCCGCGAGCTGGCGCATCGCCGCGTCCACCAGCGGATAGCCGGTGCGACCCTCGCACCAGCGCGTGAAGTCCTCGCCCGCTTCCCGCCACGCGATCGCATCGGTCTCGGGACGAAACGGACGGCGGCGGCTCACGCGCGGGAATTCGGCCAGGATGTGCGTGTAGAACTCGCGCCACACCAGCTCGCTCAGCCAGGTCTGCGCGCCGCGCGAGCCGCTGTCCCATTCGCCGTGGTTGTGCGCCAGCGCGGCCTCCATGCAGCGGCGCACCGAGAGTGCGCCGATGGCGAGATAGGGCGAGAGCCGCGAGGTGCCGTCCAGCGCCGGCACGTCGCGATCCTCGTGGTAGCGCGCGAGCCGGTGCGCCACGAAATCCCCGAGCCGCGACTGCGCGGCGTCCTCGCCGATGGGCCACCACTGCGGGTCCAGCGTCGCGGCGGGTGGCTCCCACTCCGGCAGCGGCGGCGGCTCGACTGCGGCGCGCGCCGCCGGCGCCGCGACGCAGTCCACCGGTTCGCCGCGCACCTGCGCCAGCCAGGCGCGACGGAACGGGCTGAACACCTTGAACGGCGCGCCCTGCTGCGTGCGCACGGAGCCGGGCGCTAGAACCGTGAAGTCGTGAAGACAGCGCCACGCGGTGCCCTGTGCGCGCAGCGTCGCCGCGACCGCGCGATCGCGCGCGGCCTCGTTCACCGCATACTCGGCGTTGGCGCAGACAGCGGCGGCGCCCTGCTCGCGCGCGAAGGCCGCCACCGCGGCCGCCGCGCCCGCGAAGTCGGGTACCAGCCGCACCCACAGTGGTATGCCGAGCGCAGCCAGGCGCTCGCGCAGCGCCAGGACGTGCCGCCACACGAACAGCTGCTTGCGCGCGCCCCAGTCGTGCGCGCGCCACTGCGCCGGCGTGAGCAGGAACAGTCCGGTCACGCGAGCGCCGTCGCGGGCGGCCTCGGCCAGCGCGCTGTTGTCGTCGGCGCGCAGGTCGGAGCGGAACCAGACCACCGTGCTCATGCGGGCTGCGGACGGTACTGCGGCTTGGCGAGCAGGAACTGCGCGGTGCCGATCGCTCGTTCGCGAAAGCCACCTTCGCAGTAGCAGAAATAGTAGTCCCAGAGGCGCACGAAATCCTCGCTGTAGCCGAGCGCGCGGATGGCTTCCGTGTCGGCGTGGAAGCGCCGTCGCCAAACGGCCAGCGTGTCGGCGTAATGCGCGGTGATGTCGAGCGTGTCGATCAGCTGCATGTCGGTGTGCGTCCCGGTCAGCGTCGCGATCGCGCCCGTGGAGGGCAGGAAGCCGCCCGGGAAGATGTAGCGCTGGATGAAGTCGACATTATGGCGCGATCGCGCGTAGCGCTGGTCCGGCATCAGGATCGATTGCAGGAGCATCAGGCCCGCCGGCTTGAGCAGGCGGTTGCAGGCCGCGAAGTACTGCGGCAGGTAGCGGTGGCCCACCGCCTCGATCATCTCGATCGACACCAGCTTGTCGTACTGGCCCTCGAGCTCGCGGTAGTCCTTCAGCAGCACGGTGACGCGATCCGACAGCCCGGCCGCTGCGATGCGCCGGGTGGCGTAGTCGTACTGCTGGCGCGAGATCGTGGTGGTGGTCACGCGGCAGCCGGTGTGGCGCGCCGCGTATTCCGCCATGCCGCCCCAGCCGGTGCCGATCTCGAGCAGGTGATCCCGGGGTCCCAGCTCGAGCCGGCGACAGATGCGCGCGAGCTTGGCGAGGGAGGCCTCCTCGAGCGTGGCCGAGGGGTGCGGGAATATCGCCGAGGAATACATCATGGTCGGGTCGAGGAACAGCGCGAACATCTCGTTGCCGAGGTCGTAGTGCGCCTGGATATTGCGCCGCGAACCGGTCTTGCTGTTGCGGTTGAGCAGGTGCAGGCCGCGCAGCGCCAGCCGCTCCAGTGCCGAGCTGCTGTCGTCGATGGCGTTCAGCAGGTCGATGTTGGCCGCCATCAGCTGCATGACCTTCAACAGGTCCGGCGTCTTCCAGTGCCCGCGCACCCAGGATTCCGCCGCGCCCACG
>JAGPES010000281.1 GCA_018057015.1 Pseudomonadales bacterium
ATCCAGTCGCGCGAGCTTCGCGACTATCCAGCGCGCCATCGTGCGCGCGATGATCGTTGACGGCGAAATCTTCGTGAACCTCGTTCGTTCGGCGAACAACCGGCCGCGCGTGCAGTTGATCGAAGCGCACCGCGTGAAGCGCATCAACACCGATACACTCGGCCGCCCGACTGGATACGTATTGCCCGGCAAGGACGACCAGCACGACGGCCCGACGCTCGCGGCTGAATTTGTCGTTCACTTCTTCCGGCCGGAGCGCGCCGGCCAGACTCGCGGTATCCCGCTTCTGGCGTCCGCGATCAACACCGCGCAGGACGTGCACGAGATCCTGGCTTACGAGAAATCCGCCGTGAAGGAAGCGAGCACGCGCCGCGGCGTCGTCACGACGAAGACCGGCGATGCTCCTGTTCCGGTCATCGGTCGCTCGCAGCGGTCGCAATCCGCGACGGCCGGGAAGCCGGATACATTCTATCGCGAGCAACTCGGCGGAGAAACGCTGGTGCTCACGAATGGCGAGACCTACGAGGAGCACGTCAGCCAGCGCCCTTCCGCGAGCTGGCAGGGCTTCGTCGATTTCCTCTCGAACACCGTCTGCTTCCCGACCGGCCTTCCGCCGTCCGTCTTCCTCCAGATGAAGGTTGGCGGCGCCGATACCCGCCGCGACCTTGCCGCCGCCCAGCGCGTCGTTTCGTGCTGGCAGCAGGACATCGAGGCAGGGCTGCAACTCATTTTCGAGTACGTCATCGAGTCCGACGCGCGCACGCAACTTCCGACCGACTGGCGCTCTGTCTCGTGGCAGTACCCGCGCGCGATCACCGTCGACGCCGGCCGGCAGTCGCAGGCCGACCGTGAGGACGTGCGGACTGGCGCGATGACGCTGGCGGAATACTGCGGGCAATACGGCATGAGCGAGCGTGAGCATGTTGCGCAACTCGTGGCCGAGATGCTCGCTATCAACCCGACGCTCACCGAGCAGCAGGCGCGCGAGGCTGTGCAACGACGCCTCTACGGCGCGGACTCCGTGCCGGCCATCGCGCCCCCCTCCTCCGATGGCGCAAGCGCCGCGACTGCCGACGTGCAGGCAACCGCGCTCAACGGCGCCCAGGTTGCGGCGCTCGTGGAGATCGCGCTCAAGGTCGCGACTGGCGAGTTGCCGCGCGAGTCCGCGAAGGCCATCGCCCGCGCCGCGTTCCCGCTCGTATCCGAGGAACTGATCGACGCCATTTTCGACAGCATCATCCCGAAACCGCCGGCTGAGGAGCAGCCGCAAGAGGAAGAGAAAGCCGCCGCATGAAAACGTGGTTCAACATCAAGGCCGCCGCCGGCGGCGAAAAACAGACCGACATCCTGATCTTCGACGAGATCGGGCTGTGGGGCATCACCGCGAAGGACTTCGCCACCGCGCTGAAGGAGATTCCCGAGGATCACGCCATCACCGTCCGCATCAACTCGCCCGGCGGGTCGGTGTTCGATGGTTACGCGATCTTCAACGCGCTCAAGGCGCGCTCGGCGCAGATCACGACCAAGATCGAAGGGCTCGCCGCCTCGATGGCTTCGGTCATCGCGCTCGCCGGCAGCAAGGTCACCGCCGCGGCGAACTCGATCGTGATGATTCACAACCCTTGGTCCGGAGTCTCTGGCGACTCCGACGACCTGCGGAAGATGGCTGACCTTCTCGACAAGCTCACCGGGCAACTCGTCGGCATCTACGCCGCGAAGACAGGACTTCCAGAGGCTGACGTGCGCGCCGCTATGGACGCTGAGACGTGGTTCACCGGAGCCGAGGCGCAGGAGTGGGGGCTTGTGGATGAGGTCACCGACGAGATCCAGGCCGTCGCCTCGTTCGACGTGTCCCGCTTCCGCAACGCCCCGAAGGCGCTCGCCGAGAAGCCGGCGCCCATCGCCGCAGAGCCTCAGCAGCCGGACGCCATCGCCACCATCACCGCCGAGCGCGACGAACTCAAGGCCAAGCTCGAAACCGTGGAGACGCAGGCCGCGCACAGCGCCGAGCAGATCGCCGCGCTGAAGGTCGAGAGCGACCAGCGCGCCTCCGCCCTCGACGCCGAAAAAGCCGCGCACGCGCTGACCAAGGCGCAGCTCGACGAATCCCGCGCCGAGCTTCTCCGCCGCGACGCCGAGATCGCCGTCGGGTCCGCCATCGCTTCCGGCCGCCTCGCAGAGACAGCGCGCGCCGACTTCGTATCCAGATACGTGAAGAACGCGGACGACACGAAGGCCATACTCGCCGCGCTGCCGGTCGCTCGTGGCAACGCTCCGGTGCCGCCGGAGAGCAAGGAGGAGTCGGCACCCGATGCCGCGATCTACTCCGAATATCGCGCACTCAAGGGCAAGGCCCGCGACGACTTTTTCGCGAAACACAAGGACGCCATTTGGCGCGCCGCTGGTTCGCAATAATCACCACAAACCAAGCACACGCTAGAAAGACACCATCATGGCCAATACCATCGACGCCGACCTTCTCCTCGACACTCTCGGCGAAAAGGCAATCACCTACCTCGGCGAAAAGCTCGCACCCATGCGCGCCTTCGCCTCCGACTTCACCACCGACGGCATCCAGCAGACCAAGAGCGTGCAGCTCGTCAAGGTCACCGCTGGCGCCACCACGCTGAAAAACCCGACCGCCTTCAACGACGGCAACTCCACCACGAGAAACATCGCCGTGACGGTCGATGCGTATTCGCAGCCCTTCCACATCACCTCGAAAGAGCTGAACCAGAAGATGCGGATCGACAATCTCGCGCAGGCCAATCTCCAGGCGCTCGCCGTCACGCTGTCGAAGGTCTGGACCGCGCTCATCTTGACCACCACGTTCACGAACACCGCCGTCACGGTCGAGCAGGCGAGCTTTGCCGCCGCCAACGCCAAGACGCTGCTCGGCTCCGTGATGAAGTGCTCCGAGAAACATCTCGTCCTTGACGGCGTGGCGTTTGCCCAGCTCGCCCCGAGCGACAAGAACGCCTTCAACCTGAGCGAGTCCGGCGCCTACGGATTCAACGGAATCCACTGCCAGACCGAGTGGACCGGCGCCACCGCCAACGTGTACGGCTTCGCGGCCGGCCCCGAGGCGCTTGCGATGTACGCGAACATTCCGCTCATCGATCCGGCCGTCGCCTCCCGCCTCGACGGTCAGAAGAACATCGTGATCCCCGGCATTGATTTGCCGGTGCAGATCAACACGTGGGTCGACGTGAACACCCGCGCGCGCTGGGCGTCCTACGACATCATGTTCGGCGCCGCGGTTGCTGAGGCCACCGCGCTCACCGTCGTGAAGTCCGCCTGATCCTGATGGCTTCACCGAGCCGCTCGCCCACACGGGCGGCTCCATGAAGCAATCACACAATGGCTTCTCTCGCCGCAACTGCACTCGCTCGTGGTCTCGCCGTGTTCGCGTCTTCGGACGGCCACGGAGAGAGCTTCCGCGTGCACGGCGCAACTCCGACATTCTCGGCCGTGCTCACGTCGCAGATCGTGCCAGACGGCATCGGCGGCCGGCTCATGGAGTCGACGCTATGCGCGCCTCGGTCCGCGTTCACCACGCTTCCGACTGACGGCACCGTCATCGAGCGCGCCGACGCGAGCGAATCTTTCCGAGTCGTCGAGTGCCGTCCTGGTGCCGGCGGGTTCATCAACATCATCGTCCGCAACGCCATCGCCTGACAAATGAACAACGCAATCCAACTGAAGGCCGCAGACGCCTTTGCCTCTGCCCACGGATACAGCGCAAGCGTGGTCCGCCTGCGCAACACATCGGACGTTTCCATCGACTACAGCGTCAGCGGTGGGGACGCGGTTGAGCTCGCGGCTGGCGCGTCGGCTGTTATCGATGTCGCCGCACTCACGAGCGAAATTTCGGTGCGCCGAACCGATCTCAGCACAACTCCGGTTGACGTCATGCTTGAGTTTGGGCTCGATCCTGACGAGGCGTATGTTTTTGCGGTCGAGAATGCTCCGGGCAGCATCACCTCCGTCGCCTCCGCCGACATCACCGACGCCGGCACCGCAGGCAAGGCCGTTCTAGTGGCCGAGACGCCGGCGCAGGTGCGGGCGGCAGCGGGCCTTGGCTCGGTTGAAAACACCGCGCTCTCGACGTGGGCAGGATCCACGAACCTCGATACCGTCGGCACCGTCACTACCGGGACGTGGCACGGCTCCGCCATCGCCGACACATACATCTCCAGCGCCGCGGCGTGGAATGCGAAGGTGTCGTTCCCCGGATTCGGCGCGACCGCGGGCACCGCCGCCGAGGGTAACGATGCCCGGCTGAGCGACGCCCGCACGCCCCTCGCACATACCCAAGCGTGGAGCACGATCACCACCACCCCGACCACGTTGGCCGGGTACGGGATCACTGATGCGCAGGGGTTGGACAGCGACCTCACCGCCCTCGCCGGTCTGAGCACGACCGGGCTTGTTGCCCGTACTGGATCGGGCACCGCAGCCACGCGCACGATCACCGGAACTGCCGATCAGGTCACTGTGACGAACGGAGACGGCGTAAGCGGGAACCCCACACTCTCGCTTCCGCAGAGTATTGCCACGACGAGCACGCCGCAGTTCGCCCAGATTGGGCTGGGAGCGGCTGCAGATGACACCTATCTGCTCAATTTGAATGGGGCGCTTGTGCATGGGACATCCACAGGAGTCGGCATCGGTACGACTGCTCCGACCGCGAAACTGGAGGTTGCGTATAATGGCGCCGCGTCGCTGAGGGTGGGGATCCACAACAACGCATCGAACACGACCGTTCAAGTGCTAAAATCATTGACAGCTGTCGGGTACGACGCGACTGCCCAATCCACAATCGGTGCGGTTGCCTTTGATTACTATAACGACGGCGTGAGCCCGAGTTGGACTGGCACGCTTCTGACGTACGACGGTCCCCAGGCCAATGGTTCCGCCTATGGGTTCCCTCGCGCCAGCAGTGGTGTGCTCGTGTTCCAGAACACGCAGAACGGCATCATCGCCGGGATCATGGAGAGCGACCCGAACGACGCCGCGACCTTCGAGACGTTCAAGTCGAACGGTCTGGACATCATCGAGAAGAGCGG
>JAGPES010000282.1 GCA_018057015.1 Pseudomonadales bacterium
GTCGCCTGCAGCGAGGCTTCCGCGGCGCGCTGGACCGCGGGATCCAGCCCGGTGAAGATCTGCAACCCTTCCGACGTGAGACCTTCCTCGCTGTAGTCGCGGCGCAGCTGGCGGCGCACCAGGTCGAGGTAGGCCGGGTAGAACTTCGAGCGCGCCTGTTCGCGATCGCCGACGCCGAGGGGCATCTGCGCGATCCGAGCCGCCGCCTCGGCGCCGATGACTTCCTGGTCGACCATCAGCGCGAGTACCGTGTCGCGCCGCTCGCGGCTGCGCTCGGGGTGGCGCCACGGATCGTAGTACGAGGGGCCGCGCACCATGCCCACCAGCAGCGCGATCTGCGGCGCGTCGAGCTCCGCGATGGGGCGGTTGAAGTAGTAGTGGCTCGCGAGACCGAAGCCGTGGATGGCGCGGTGACCGTCCTGCCCGAGGTAGATCTCGTTCAGGTAGGCCTCGAGGATTTCCTCCTTGCTGTAGCGCAGCTCCAGCACCAGCGCCATCGCGAGCTCCATCAGCTTGCGCGCGATGGTGCGCTCGCGGGTGAGGAAGAAATTCTTCACCAGCTGCTGCGTCAACGTGCTGCCGCCCTGCTCCAGCGCACCGCTGCTCACGTTGACCCACATAGCGCGCGCGATGCCTCTGGGCGAGACGCCGTGATGCGCGTCGAAATTCTGGTCCTCGACCGCCATCAGCGTGCGGATCAGCAGCGGCGGCACGTCGCTCACCCGCACCAGGATGCGATCCTCGTTGTGCGCCGGGTAGATCCCGCCGATGTGCACGGGTTCCAGGCGCACCAGCGCGACCTCGACGCCCTGCTCGTCGCGCACCGTGCGCACCGAGTTGCCGGCGAACTCGACGCGCAGGCGCCGCGCCGGCTCCTCGCCGTCCCAGAACCGGAAGCCGCGCGTCGCGATCGACAGCGTGCTGCCCGAGGCGCTGTAGGTACCGGCACCCGCCGCGCCGCCGGTGGCGCGATACCCCAGCGTTTCCAGTTCCGCGCCCAGCTCGCGTGGCCCCAGCGGCGCGCCGGCATAGAGCTCCAGCGGCCGCCCGTAGACCATCGCGGGCACCGCCCACTTCTTTCCCGAGAATTCACGCTGGATGTAGGCGTCCAGGTACATGAAGACCAGCGCGCCCAGCACCACGCCGGCGGCCAGCACGCGCAGCACCGGCACCAGCCAGCGTCGCGCTGCGGCTGTTCCCGGGCGTTTGCGCGCGGGCTTGCGTGCGCTTCTGCGCGGCGATCTGCGCTCGGGCTGCTGGACGACGCCGCGTTGCGGGCTGCGGTCAGATGGTGAAGGCATGGCGCGAAAGTCTACGGAGAAGGTCCACACGCCACAAATAAATGCAGGTTTTCACATTGAGCCTCGCGCGCGCGCTGCGGATAATCGCTCGCCGGCAAATATCCGGCTCGCCGCACAACGGAACAGCGCATGAAGAAATACAACGTCTACGGCATGGGCGCCGCACTCGTCGACACGGAGATCGAGGTCGACGACGCGTTCCTCGGTTCCGCCGGCATCGACAAGGGCGTGATGACGCTGGTCGACGAGGCGCGCCAGGATCGCCTGCTGGAACTGCTGGACACGCACCTGGTGGCGTCGCGGCGCGCGAGCGGCGGATCGGCCGCGAACTCCGTGATCGCCACGAGCTGCTTCGGCGGGCGCGCGTTCTACACCTGCAAGGTTGCCGACGACGAGAACGGGCGTTTCTACCTCGCCGACATGGCGCGTGCCGGCGTCGACTGCAACGTGTGCGCGGGACGCGAGAGCGGCGTGACCGGCAAGTGCCTGGTGATGATCACGCCGGACGCCGAGCGCACCATGAACACCTTCCTCGGCATCAGCTCGACGCTGTCGTGCGCGAACCTGGACGAGGCGGCGCTCGCGGCGTCCGAATTCCTCTACGTCGAGGGTTACCTGGTCACCTCGGCCACCGGGCGCGCGGCGGCGATCGCGGCGCGCGAACTCGCCGAACGCAATGGCGTGCGCACCGCGCTCAGCTTCTCGGATCCCGGCATCGTCGCGCACTTTCGCGACGGGCTCGCCGACATGATCGGCCCCGATGGCGTCGACCTGCTGTTCTGCAACCTGGCGGAGGCGCAGCAATGGACCGGCGAGCAGCTTCTCGAGGACGCCGCCGCGGGACTGCGCAAGGTGGCGCGGTCCTTCGCGATCACGCTGGGTGGCGAGGGCGCGCTGGTCTTCGACGGGCGCCTCTACCACCGCGTCGCGCCGCACCCGGTGAAGCCCATCGACACCAATGGCGCGGGCGACATGTTCGCCGGCGCCTACATCTACGGCATCACCAACGGCTTCGACGCGGTCGCGGCGGGACGGCTCGCGAACCGCGCCGCGGCGGAACTGGTCACGCACTACGGCCCGCGGCTGCCGGCGGCGGCGCACCGGCAGCTGCTGGACGAATTCAGCCGCGAACAGGGATGAATCCCGAGCGCCAGCAGCCGCATTGCTTCGGCGCAGGTTCGGCTTCCGTGGGTTCGGCTTCAGCCGAACATTGATTCGGCTTGCGCCAATGTTCGGGTGTAGGAGCGGGCCATGCCCGCGATATCGCGCGCATGGCGCGCTCCTACAGCACTTCGTTCGAGGTCGTGCGAGGTTTTGCGACGCCCTCTTCAGCCGAACATCGTGCGAATGAATTCGGACCCACGAGCGCGGCTCTCAACCCTGCGAGAGCAATTCGCGCAGGTCGATCACGCCGGCATTGGCGCGCGAGATGTACGAGGCCATCACCAGCGAGTGGTTCGCCAGCGGCCCGTAGCCGGTGCCGTTCAGGATCACCGGGCTCCACATCGCATCCTGCGTCCCCTCGAGTTCGCGGATGATCTGGCGCAGGCTCACGAGGGCATTCTTGCGCTCGAGCACGTCGGCGAAATCCACCTCGACCGCTTTCAGGAACTGGATCAGCGCCCAGGTCGAGCCGCGCGCCTCGTAGAAGACGTCGTCGATCTCGAGCCAGGGCGTCTTCGATTCGAACTCGCTGGCGCCGGGCGTCGACTGGTGTGCCGCCGGATCGCCGGCGAGATCGGTGTTCAGGCGGGTCTTGCCGACACTGGCGCTCAGGCGCTGCGACAGGCTGCCGAGCCGGCTCTGCACCGTGCCGAGCCAGTAGCGCAGGTTGTCGGCGCGGGCGTAGAACTGGGCATCGCTGGCGTCGGCATCGGCAAGACGCTTCGCGTAGGATTCGAGATGCCTGATGCCCTGGCGGTATTCGGACTCCGTGGGCGGCAGCAGCCAGGAGTCGTTGTCGAAATTGAACTGCGGCTCCGCCAGCGCGAGATCCGCATCTTCCCGGGATTGCGACTGCGAACGGCTCAGGGTCTCGCGCATCGCCTTGGCCAGGTCGCGCACCTGCACCAGCGCGCCGAACTCCCAGTTCGGCATGTTGTCGAGCAGCACGCCGGGCGGCAGCCGGTCGTTGCTGAGGTATCCCCCCGGCTTGTGCAACAGCGTCTCGGCCACGCCGACCAGGGTGGCCGTGGTCGCGGTGCCGACCACCACCGGGCGTCCCTGGCGCTCGGCGAAACGCGCGGCGTTTTCGCGCACGTCGAAGGCCCGCGGCTCGTTCGACCAGTACAGGCCGAACACCACGCTCGCGATGGCGAGCAAGCCAACCGCCGCGGCGATGGCCACCGACACCGCGCCTCCCGGTGCCAGGGTCTTGCCCAGCGCCCGCGCGCGTCCTTCCGCGATGTTCACGTCGCTTTCCATTCCGCTACTCCCCGATTCCCCTGACGCGCGCCTCGGCGCATTGCTCGGCGCCATCCTCCAGCCGCAGGCAGAACGGCAGCACCGCTCCCGGCTCCGGCACGGCGTCCATGCCGCCCACCATCAGATGATAGCCGCCGGGCTGCAGGATCACGGTCGCACCCGGTGCGATCTCGAGTCGCGGCACCGGATGCATGCGCATCATGCCCCCGGCGTGGCTGTGACCGTGGATCGCCGCGCTGGCCGCGGCTTGCGCGCGCGCGCCCACCACCGCGAGCGCCACCGCACCGCCGTTGTGCAACTCCATGTAGATCGCCGCACCGGCCTGTCCCGGCGGCGGCTGGCGCAGCCAGGCCGCGCTGATCTCGAGCGGCGCCGCGCACGCGGGGCCCGCGCCCGCAAGCGCCGCGGCCAGCAGCGCGGCCCGCCCGGGCAGTGCATACGTCATGGGCAAAATGCTCTCGATCCGTGTCGGTGGCCATTGTGCCACAGCGGCAGGCGGCGCCGCGGCAGTAATTATTCGGCCTCGGCAGGCGACGGTGGCAGTCGCTAGAATGCACCTCGCGACCGGGACGGTCGCCGCCGAACGGATGCGCCAATGCTGAGACTGCTGCTGATCACCGCCCTGCTGTGGGGTGCCAACGCCGCCGCGGCGAACCAGGACCCGTTGCCGGGCGCCTCGCCGGGCACCGCGATGCTGGGCTCGGCGAGCAAATTCCTGCGCGTCGACCAGGCCTACCCGCTCAGGGTCGAGCTGCGCGACGCCGAGGTGCTGGTGCGGTGGGATATCGCGCCGGGCTACTACCTCTACAGGGAACGGATCGCCTTCGAGCTCGGGACCGGGAGCGGCGGCGAACCGCTCGCGGTCACGTTGCCCGCGGGCGAGGCGCACGAGGATGCCTACCTGGGGGCCACCGAGGTCTATCGCGACGCGCTCGCGGTGGCCGTGCCCCTGCCACGCCCGGGACCGCTGCTGCTCGCGGTGAAATCGCAGGGCTGCGCCGACGCCGGATTGTGTTACCCGCCGCGCACGCGCGTGTTCGCCATCGACCCCGCCGCGGACAGCGTGCGCGAGACCGAAGCGGCGCAGCCCCCGGTGGTCGCCGCGGCAAGCCCGGCGCCGGCGCCCGTCGCCGCGCGGGCCGATGTCGCGCGGGCCGATGTAGCGAAACTGCTGTGGATGGCACTGCTGGCGGCGCTGGGCGGCATGATCCTGAACCTCATGCCCTGCGTGTTCCCGGTGCTGTCGCTGAAGGTGCTGGGGATCGCGGCCAAGGGCGGCGACGGTCACGGCAAGGCGCTGCACGGCCTGGCC
>JAGPES010000283.1 GCA_018057015.1 Pseudomonadales bacterium
GACGTACACGTGATGCAACCAACCCACACATTTGAAGGACTGAAGCCATGACCGCAGCCATCAGTGAAAAGCTCGAGGCCACCGACATCTCTCCCCTGATCGCCAGCGAGGTCCGTCTCGGCAAGGACGCGCTGCTGGGCGGCGAACATGCCGCCGATCTGCGCGAACTGCTGGAGCGCCGGGGCGTGCTGGTCTTCCCGCAGATCGGGTTCACCGACGAGGAGCAGGTCGAGTTCACCAGGACGCTCGGCACCTTTGCGCCGGAAATGCGCGGCGAGGAGATCTACAAGGTCACCCTGGACACCAGGGCCAATGCGAGTGCCGAGTACCTGAAGGGCTCGTTGTACTGGCACCTCGACGGCACCATGAACCAGGTACCGATCCTGGCGTCGCTGCTTTCGGCCAAGGTTCTCTCGCCCACCGGCGGTGACACCGAGTTCTGCAACACCTATGCCGCCTGGGACATGCTGGCCGAGGAGGACAAGAAGCAGATCGAGGCGCTGCGCGTTGTGCACTCGGCGTGGGCGTCGCTCTTCTACTACGACCCCGAGCCGAGCCTGGCCATGACGAAGCAGATGATGGCAATCGGCGAGCAGGATCTGCCGCTGGTGTGGAAGCACCGTTCGGGGCGCAAGTCGCTGGTGCTGGGCTGCACCGCGCATCACGTGGTCGGGATGAGCGCCATGGAGAGCACCCAGCTGCTGGTCCGCCTGCGCGAGTGGGCGACGCAGCCGCAGTTCACCTACCGCCACAAGTGGACGGTGGGCGACCTGGTGATGTGGGACAACACCGGCACGATGCACCGCGCCACTCCGTATGACCCCGCCGCCGGGCGCCTGCTGCACCGCACCAAGCTGCAGGGCGAAGAGCCGTTCGAATAAGGCCCTTCCATTCCGCGAACGACGTCGGCTGGAGCGATTTGTTGGCCACAGCAGACCGATACGTTCACGCAGCCTGGAGCAGGAACTCAACCCTCACGGCTTCATAGGGGAACTCGATTGTGACCTCTGCCGTTTTGAAGAGGAGACCGGCATCCAGTCTCGTCACTTCGCTCCTCTCCCGCCGCGGCTGAGCTCAATCGTTATGCGCCGCTCAGCTGTGTCGGAGCGTCCATGCTTTTGTGGAGAATGCGGATCACCTCAATCACAGAGGTTGTGCCCGGCTTGTAGAAAATGATGTGGCTCCCTTCGGGAAATTTCCGGTAGCCCGGCATGACTTCATCGCACTCTTTTCCGATGGCCGGGTTTTCCCCCAGCGTGTGAAAGGTATCGTCAAATTTCTTGATGTAGATGTTGCGTTGCGCAACACCCCACTGATCCTCGGTATAGAGAGCAATGTTTCTGAGATCGTCTTGGGCCTTGCGGGTGAGGGCGAATAGTTTCATTTACTGCGCGCGTCCAGTTCTGCCACGAACTTGGAGTAGCTGTAATCGGCCAGGCCGCTTTCTTCGCCTTCATGCAGCGCACGGCGAAGGGCACTCAGCTTGTCTTCGCTGTCCTCAAGCAGGCGCAGGCCGGCGCGTACTACCTCGCTGGCGGAGCCATACCGGCCACTTTCAATCTGTTGCGTGATGAAGCCTTCAAAGTGGTCTCCGAGGCTGACGCTGGTGTTCTTTGCCATGGGGCACCTCGCTATTACCAATAGATACTAGATATTGGTATATTTGAGCTGGGGTGGTCAAGCCCGACACCGGCCATGTGCACGATCGCCGCGGCCGGCCCGCCAATGATCCTGCGGAACGACTGCTCCGGGTCGAACTCGAAGTGATCTCCCGCCCGAACTGTCGACGTGGTCCCGCAGATCGGAGAAGAGCCGAATTTCAGCACTGGAATTCTGATCCTTGCAACCCGAGCCTGGCTTGGCCAATGGGACAGTGGCCACGATACTGCGGCTCGAACGTTCCACGCTGGATAAACTCGATGGCGCCGACGTCATCGCTCGAGTACGACCTCAGCCGAGAACGTCACCGTGCGGTCAAGCTCAAGACGTGGCGCTTACCAGCGCGGCGCGTATCTGGTGCTTGAGGATCTTGCCGGCCTCGTTCTTCGGAAGCGCATCCCAGATCGCCACCTGTTCCGGTATCTTGAACTTCGCGACACCCCTGGCGTCGAGGAATGCGCGCAGGCTCGCGACATCGGGCTGCGCGCCACCGCGCGCAACGATGACGGCGCAGGCGCGCTCGCCGGTCCTGGCGTCGGGCAGGCCGACAATGGCTATCTCGGCGATGTCGGGATGCGCGACCAGCAGGTCTTCCACTTCCTTGGGTGCGATATTCTCGCCATTGCGGATGATGATGTCCTTGATGCGGCCGGCAATGACGAGATAGTCGCCGTCGACCCAACGACCCAGGTCGCCGGTGCGGTAATAGCCCCCGGCGTCGAAAACCGTCGCCTCATCCTCGGGATGGACATAACCGACCAGCATCTGCGGCCCCTGCGCCAGAACTTCCCCGGTCGCGGCAGTCGCGCCGGCGACGTCGACCAGCTTGATGGTCGCGATCCCGGCCTGTCCGTCGGTGTCCGCAGCGTGCCCAGCATCGGTGCGGTTCGTGACGCCGACGGTGGTCACCGGCACCTCGGTCGAACCATAGACCCGCGTCACCACGGCGCGCTCGAAATAGTCCGCCGCCTCGCGGATCAGCGACGGCGGCACGGAAGCGCCACCGCACACGAAGAGCTTGAGATCCGGCAGGCGCGTCTGCGCCCGTCGCGCCGCCGCCAACGACTGCGCCAGGAAGGGCGTCGCGCCGGCAAAATGGGTGCAGCGTTCTGCCACCAGCTGGCCGACCGCCTCGTCGGCATCCCAGCTCTCCATCAACACGGCCGTTGCGCCGAGCAGCAGCGGACACTCGAACGCATAGATGGAGCCGCCGATATGGCTGACGGGACCGGCGACCAGGAATTTGTCGCCCGGCTCGACCAGCCAGTGCCTGCCGATCTGACGGATCAGCGCGTGAATCGAATTGTGGCTGTGCATGACGCCCTTGGGGCTGCCGGTGGTGCCGGACGTATACATGATCATCCGCACCGCATCCGGATCGGGCGAGGGCAACGGATGCGGCGCGACGCCATGGAACAGCGAGTCATAGCCGGGATGCTCGCCGCTTTCGCCGCGCACGACGACGACCTGCGGTGGCACGTCGAGTTGCCGCACCACGCGCGTCAGCATCTGCGCCGACTGGTGCCCGCGAAATTCCGCCGGCGTGAAGATCATCCGGCTCTCGACATCCTTCAGCATGAAACACAGATCGTGCTCGCGCAGCGACGGCAGGACGGGGTGCGCCACCATGCCGGCCAGCGTCGCAGCCATGTAGATGACAGCGGCCTCGTGCCAGTTGGGCAGCATGAAGGAGATCACGCTTCCCGCGGGGAAGCGCGCCGCCATGACCTGCGCCAGGGTCGTTGCCTTCGCGTGCAGGCCGAGCGCGTCCATGCGCACTGATCCGTCGATGATGAGCACGCGATGCGGCTCGTCCGATGCTGCCCGCACCAGCGCGTCGGCCAGTGTCTCGCGAACCCACCAACCCTGCGAATAGGCCTCGCGCGCGCGGTGCTCGTCCCAGCGGATCGACCTGCCGGCGACGATTCGACGCACGCCATTCACCGTGTGCAGCATAGTGGAGCCATCCTCGCCGGGTCGAAAATCAGTATCTACCGATGCTGACGGGGCGGGGTCAGTCGACGAAGAACTCCGCCGCGTACTTGCGGTACTGGTGGATCGGGCCATCGCCGGCGCAGAGGCGCGGCTTCACGAGGTGGCGCTTGTAGTCCAGAACCTTCAGGTCCTGCTCCACCTCGAACATGAAGCGTTCGGTGAAGGCCTTGCCGATCGCCTCGTTGATCTCCGCCGAGCCGCTGTCCCTGATGTGCAGCCGCGAGTGCAGCACGAAGCGCTCGTCGTCCACCGGCGTGAAGGTGTTGTAGAACTGCGTCGCGAAGGCGGTACCCTCGAAGATCTGCGCATTCAGCGTGATGCCGGTGAAGTCGCTGCGAAAACCCGTGACGCCGGCCTCCTGCGTCGCCGGATCCGCGGTGTATTCCACGCGCATGCCGTAGGAGGTGCGCTCCGCCGATTTCAGCTCGGGCGCGCCGCCGCTGTTGTGCAGGTAGACGATGTGCGGTCCGTCGAAGAGGTTCTCGAGCATGTCCCGCATCGGGCAGGTCGTGACCCACTCCTTCACGCCGTAGAACACCCAGCCCTCGTGGCCGCGCGACAGCGGGCTCTCGAAGGGCTCGAACCCGGGCGCGCTCCCGCGCCGGTGGTACCACATCAGCACCATGCCATCCAGCTCGCGCGTCGGGTGCAACTCCAGGCTCGCCCCGCCCGGCGGCAGCGCGGAGTAGGGGATGTGCGCGCAGTTGCCGCTCGCCGTGTCGAATTCCCACTTGTGGAAGGGGCAGACGATGCGCCCGTCGCGCAGGCAGCCGTCGTGCGAGGCGAGGTGCGCGCCCATGTGCGGGCAGAAGGCCCCGGCGACCTGCGCACGGCCAGCGGCGTCGCGGAACACGATGAACTGGTCGTTGAACCAGCTCACGGGCAGCAGTTCGCCGGGGCGTACCTCCTCGCTGTCGGCGACGCGATACCAGCCCTTGGGGAAGCCTTGCGCGGGCGCGCGCAGGTGCATCGGCAGGGGTTTGAAGGTGCTCATGCGAGTGCAGTCTCCATGCGGCGTGAAATCACAACGGGTGCGCCGGTGTCGGCGCCAGCTGGTCGAACAGGAAGCGGTCGGCCCACCAGCTGTTCCAGTGCTCGGTGAGGTGGACGATGCGCCCCGCTGCGTCGAAGCGCATCACGAAGCAGTAGACGTTCGTGTAGTCGCGACCGGCCTTCGTCTTCGCGTGCATCGTGTGCTGGCGCATGACCCAGTCGCCGTCGACCAGCTCCACGAGGTCCTCGTAGCGCGTCGTGCCGAGGTCGTAGGCGTCGATGCCGAGGTGCTGCGTATCGGCGTTGGCCGAGCCCATCAGGCGGCGGATCGCCGCGATGCCGCGATGCTCGCAGCC
>JAGPES010000284.1 GCA_018057015.1 Pseudomonadales bacterium
GGTGAGCGCGCTCCGCCTCCAGATCTACAACGAGCTCGAGCAGATCCGTACCCTGCGGAACCGGATCGCCCACCATGAGCCGATCTTCGCGCGAAACCTGGCAGATGACTTCCAGAAAATCACCGATCTCATCGCGCTGCGGTGTGCCGTGACGGCCGATTGGATGGTGAACAATCAGCACGCATTGGCCTTGATCAACACTCGTCCAGCGCCGCCGCCGGCAGTTTAGTACCGCACCCGAAACGTCGGCGAGTCGGCTGCCCGGGCGTGGCGCCGGTCGTAGAGCCGGGTGGTGCTGATGTTGGCGTGCCCGAGCCACTGCTGGACGCGGGCGATGTCGGCCTCGTGCTCAAGAGCGTTGGTCGCCGCGGTGGCGCGCAGCCCGTGCACCCCGAGGCCGGCGACTACGATGCCGGCCGCCTGGGCGTAGGCGCCGACCACAGCATAGATGCCGTCAGCGCTGAGCCCGGCGCCGGTGCGCCGGCCGCGCAGCGGCACGAACAGCGGCGCCGGCTCCTGTCCCCGGTGGTGGCCCGCGGCCGCGAGGTAGGCGTGAAGACGCTCGGCGGCGACCGGGTGCAGCGGCAGGAAGCGCAGCTTGCCGCCCTTGCCACGCACGCGCAGGTGCGGCACGCCGCGCCGCTCCTGAAGATCCTGAGTCCCCAGCCGGGCCGCTTCCTCGCGGCGCAGCCCGTGGTAGAGCAGCACGGCGAGCAGGGCGCGGTCGCGCTTGCCCTTGAGGGTGGCGGGGTCGGGGGCATCGAGCAGGGCGCGCGCCTGATGGTCGCCCAGCGCCGGGGTCTTGCCCTCGTTGCTGTCGAGCGTCGGGCGCTTCACCCCGTGGACCGGGTTGCCGCCGGGCATGGCGTTGCGCTCGAGGAGATAGTCGAAGAGGCTCGCGAGTGCGGCGAGCTTGCGCCGCACAGTGGCCCCGGCCAGCCCCCGGCGCTCGAGCTCGCCGCGCCAGGCGAGCACGTGGGCGCGGGTGACGGTGCGGAACTCGTCGGGGGCGGTGAGGCCCAGGAAGTGGCAGAAGTCGGCGAGGTCGGCCCGGTAGGCGCGGCGTGTGCGCGGGTTGTCGAGGTTGGCAAACCACTCGGCCGCCGCGGGCACGGCGGCCAGGCGCTGGAATTCGGGGGCGGTGAGCCGTCGTGCATCGGCCGCCGGCGGCAGGCTCAGCTCATGCATCGAGGCCTCTCCCGATCGCGCGATACCACTCCTCGCCGGCGGCCAGGCGGGCGCTGATCGCGCGCAGCAGGCGATTTTGCTCTGGCGCCAAGTGCGCC
The DNA here is from genome assembly GCA_018057015.1 of Pseudomonadales bacterium. GTDB lineage: Bacteria > Pseudomonadota > Gammaproteobacteria > Pseudomonadales > UBA5518 > UBA5518. The sequence goes on from JAGPES010000284.1 coordinate 1,287, forward strand.
CAGCGCTTTTTCGCTTCCTCAAGGTCGGCGATGGACAGGGCCTCGGCCACCTGCAGGCCGGCGCTTGCCAGGCGCCGGGCGCGCTGCCAGAAGCCGCCGGCGGTCCCAAGCTCGTGGATGGGGTGGATCGGCAGACCGTGCGCCTGGTGGAGCTGCCACAGCAGGGCCAGGGCGTAGCCTTGGCGGCGATGCGCGGGCGCGATCTCGAGGCCGTAGAGCCAGAGCTGATCGTCGAGCGGCGTCACGGCATAGGTGGCGGTGCCCACCCGGACGCCGGCGCTGGTGGCGATCGTTACCGTCCAGTCCGGATTCGGCGAGGTGTGCGTCATGCGGTAGTTCGCCTGCCGAGCGAGCCGGATCGCGGGGAGGCGGGCAAGTCGCCGCTGGGCCGCCCACCTTGAGCAGATCACGGGGAGCAGGCTAAGCATTCTCGGGCCATGCGTCGAAGGTCGTGATTGTCGCCATGGGTGTGCCCTCTGCCTGGTGAAAAATTAACGATAACGTATTTTATCGGTACAAAAATCTAGCGAGAAAGCGGCCTCAGGCCGCCTTCTTGTGCCACCCATTACCGCTTACTATCCGGCGTGACCTTCATCGGGGTCCAGGTGTTGCCCGGTTTGGTAGTGGGGGGCAGAGGCTTGTTGTCCGCAACCGTCGCGAAGTTCGGCACTTTGCCTCCCCTCGGGCCGGTTTCTTGATAGATGCCGCCCTGATTACCGGTGCTGGTGCCAGGTTTCTTGCTCATTTTCGAAGCTCCATGAAAGGACGTGGATTAGCCCACATGAAAAGTTTACAATACATACTAAAAAAAGAAAAACGTAAACCGAAAAGAGGGAATGACCATGATCGCTGATCGCATCCGCCTGGCGAGACGCAAGGCGGGGTTCTCCCTGCGTGATCTTTCGGCTGCAATGGAAGGGCGGGTCACCGCTCAGGCCATCGGGAAGTATGAGCGAGGGGAGAGCACCCCTAGTTCAGGGGTGCTGCTAGGGCTCGCCAAGGCCCTTGATGTCTCCCTTGGATATCTGCTCGACACGCAGGGAATCGCCCTTTCTGGCGTTGAATTCCGCACCAAGGCGAATACCACCGCCCGAGACCGCGCCGAGGTTGAGACGGAAGTGCTCGAGTGGGTTGAGCGCTACCTCCAGATCGAGCAGGTTCTCGAACTCGACAGTGCCGAATGGCAATGCCCGCTGCCCTGCCCACGCCGATTGAAATCCATCGTTGAGGCGGAGGAACTGGCCAACGAGGTACGAAAGGAATGGGAACTCGGCCTTGATCCCATCCCGAACATGACCGAGCTGCTTGAGGAGAAGGGGCTGAAGGTCCTCACGGTTCCTTTACCGGCGCGCGTCTCCGGTTTTACCTGCCTGGTGCAGCGCGCTGATGGTGAGCCACTACCGGTGATCGTCGTGAGCAACCAGTTCTCCCTGGAGCGCCGGCGACTCACTCTTGCGCATGAACTCGCCCACCGGCTGATCGATACCGACTGCCTGTCAGACAAGGATGAAGAGAAGGCGGCCAATGTGTTCGCGGGTGCCTTTCTCATGCCGCGCGCCCATCTTCTGAAGGAGGTTGGCAAGACCCGTCATGCCATCGGCTACAAGGAGCTGATCGACCTGAAGCGTCTTTACCGCGTGAGCGGCGCGGCGTTGCTGGTGCGCTTACGCCAGGTGGACGTAATCAGCGACGCGATGCTCACCTACGCTTTTCAGTCGATCGCGCGGACTTGGCGCACGCAGGAGCCCGTTGAGCTGGAGCCATCTCGGGAGCGGGGACAGCGGGAACGGGCGCGCCGCTTCGAGCGGCTATGCTACCGGGCGTTGGCCGAAGGCCTGATTTCACTGACCAAGGCGTCCGAGCTTCTTCGGCAGCCCATCTCCACTGTCGAAGCTGATTTGAAGGGGCCTCAGGACGCCGATGCGCCCCCTGTGCCAATATGACCTGCGTCACCTACCCCTGATCATTTAGTGAGCAACGAGGTAGGCATGACGACCACCATTCAACCCCAGGCATCCATGCACATTCTGAAGACCTCTGCCGATCCGCTCGTCTCGCAAGGAGCCCGTAGGGCGACTGAAGAGACGAGCGGATCGGCGGCGCCGACCAAGCCATCCGGTGACGACACCGAGGTCGTGCCACGCGCCCGACGTCGGCAGTTCTCCAATGCCGACAAGCGGCGCATCCTCGACGCGGTCGACCGCTGCAGCCAGCCCGGCGAGGTCGGTGCGCTGCTGCGCCGGGAGGGCGTCTATTCGTCAAGCCTGAGCACGTGGCGACGCCAGCGCGAGGCCGCCGAGTTGGCCGCCTTGGCGCCGCAAAAGCGGGGCCCCAAGCCAGATGTCGCCGCCGTCGAAGCGCGCCAGATTGCGCTGCTGACGCGTGAGAACGAACGCCTCAAGAGCCAACTCGACAAGGCGATGCTGGTGATCGAAGTCCAAAAAAAAGTTGCCGCATTGCTGGGCAGTCCGATCGACGACACGCACGGCAAACAATGATGCACGGCGTGGATGAGCTCGCCCCGGTTATCGGCACGGCGGCCGCCTGTCGAGCCGTCGGGCTATGGCGCGGCGCACCGGCCCGAAGCCGAGCGCGGTCACACCGCTTCACCCTTCACGGACCGCACCCTCGCCGCGCGCCGAGGCCTCGGCCACCGCTGGCGCTCGACGCCCTCGAGCAGCAGGCGCTGCTCGAGGTGCTCAACAGCGAACGCTTCTGCGACACGGCGCCGGCGGCGATCTACGCCACGCTGCTCGACGAAGGCCGCTACATGGGCTCGGTGCGCACCATGTACCGGGCGCTCGCCGCCGATGGCGGCACGCGCGAACGCCGGCGCCAGCTCAGCCACCCGAGCTACGTCAAACCCGAACTGCTGGCCACCTCGCCCAACCAGGTCTGGTCCTGGGACATCACCAAGCTCAAGGGGCCGGTCAAATGGACCTGTTTCCACCTCTACGTGATCCTCGACATCTTCAGCCGCCAAGTCGTGGGCTGGCTAATCGCCGAGCGTGAAAGCGCCGAGCTGGCCGAACAGTTGATCGCCGAGACCGTGTCCCGCCACGACATCGCGCCCGGCACCCTCACGCTGCATGCCGATCGCGGCGCGAGCATGCGCTCCAAGCCCGTGGCCGCCTTGCTGGTCGATCTGGACATCACCAAAAGCCATAGCCGCCCGCACGTCTCGGACGACAACCCGTATTCGGAGTCGCAATTCAAGACAATGAAGTACCGCCCGGACTTCCCCGCGCGCTTCGGCAGCCTCGCCGACGCCCGCGCCCACTGCCAGACCTTCTTCGCCTGGTACAACACCGAGCACCGGCACTCGGGCATCGGCTACATGACGCCGAGCAGCGTCCATTACGGCCAGGCACAAGCGGCGCATCTGCTCCGTCAGGACACCCTCGACGCGGCCTTCCTGGCCAACCCGAAACGTTTCAAGGGGCGCCGCCCTGAACCCCCAGAGCTGCCGAGCGCCGTCTGGATCAACCCACCCGCAACGGAGAAGAACGACGACTCGAACATCCTGGCTTCCGCAGTAAATTCATGAAGCACGGTGACGCAAAGTCATTGACACGTTCCGGAGCTTGAGCAGCGTAAAGCCTTCGAGGTGCGCGAGGCCGAGCAAAAGAAGGCGTTCGAGATGCGTGAGGCCGAACTGCAAAAAGCCTTCGAGGCACGCATCCTCGAGATCTACGAACAACTGCGCC
>JAGPES010000285.1 GCA_018057015.1 Pseudomonadales bacterium
TCGGGACGATCCGGCAGCCCCTGCGGCACGCCGTCGCGCGCCGGTACGCCGGCGCCGCCGTGGCCGATGAAGTCCGCCTCCGATACGCCCCCGGCCGCGCCGAGGTGGGTGTCGGTGCTGCCGATGATGCCCATGCGGTAGGGGTCCGTTCCCAGCGTTCGTTCCAGGCGCAGGCCGTCGCGCAGGATCTCGCGCAGGAACCCGGTCTCCGGCCCCGGTGGCTCGCGCCTGGACTCGAAGTTCTGCCCGGCGAAGGCGTCGTAGGGCAGCTGCTCGAAGCCGCAGTACTCGTCGGCCGCGATGCTTGCGGTGCTTGCCGCGTAACACTCGGACGCGCCCTTGTGCTGCATGATCTCGAACAGCGGCTCGGAGCGCGCGCGCAGCGCCGCGTCAGCCGCCGTGTACGGCGTGCCGTCCACGCGCAGGCCGTCGAACATGTAGCCGCCGCTCAGGTTCGAGTTGTGCGGGATTGCGAGCACCTCGCAGCCCGGCAGGCCGTTGCGGCACTCGCTGTCGAGCATCTCCCACAGCTTTTCCGGGCTGCCGGTGTCGACGAAGCTGAGCGGCAGTCGTGGCACCACATCACCGCGGAAGATCACGTTGCGGTGCATGTTGCCGGCATTCTCGCCGCGCGCCCCGGTCCACTCGTAGGCGACGAAACTCGTGAAGCGGCACCGCCCGCTGTCGTCCAGCGCATCGGCAGCGGCCTGGCGGATCTCGGCCCAGGGCCCGGCGGCAGCCTCGCGGCACACGGCGCCGTCCGCGCCGCAGTTGCCGAGCCGCTTCGCCTGGCTCGCGGTGTAGTTGAACAGGTAATACGCAGCGCGCGGCACGTGCCGGTACAGCAGGCACTGCCAGCTGCCGTAGGTCGCCGAGCCGGGCGTCTGGCACAGGCTCACTTCACCCAGCAGCTCGGCGTGGTCGGTGACCGCCGCGAAATCCAGCGGCCGCTGCAGCCGCAGCTGGCGCAACGCCCGGCCATCGGCATCATAGGGCTGCACCGCGAGCGGCTCGCCGCGCGCGAAGCGGTAGGCGTCCGCGGGGCGCGCGCGCGTGTCCTGCGTCGCGGCATCCAGCGAGAAGGCCGTATGCACGTGCAGGTCGCCGGCGTAGACGTTTCGCAACGGATTGAAGTCCGGGCAACCGCCGTCCTGTGCCAGCGCGACCGCGGATGCCAGGGCCAGCAGCAGCGTCGCCGCAATCTGCCGCGGGCACGCCTGGCCGGCCGCGCGCTGCAATTGCGTCAGCATTTCACCGTGCCCCGCCCTGTTCGGCGCGACGCTTGTAGGGCATCCAGTGCATGAAGCCGAACAGCAGCGTCAGCAGGATGCTGACCGCCAGCGGGCCCTCGTAGAGCTTGATCCACCTGAAGCTCACCACCACCTCGATCGCGTGCACCGCGAACAGGAGCAGTGTGCCGATCTGCAGGATTTTCTCGAGCAGCGGCGGCCAGGTGACGAACAGCGACACCAGCGCCGCCACGTAGAAGGCAAGAGTAACGATCTTCGCGGGCGCTTCTTTCATCGAAGTCTCCTTGTCATGGGGGCGATCAGCCGGGCGCTATGGTGCGCAATCGGCGCCGCGAATGGAAGTGTCGCATCATGGAGTAATCCCTTGCGCCTGCTCGACCACGGGTGCTATCAATGCCGCCGAGGAGGACACCATGGCCCCGTCGCTACTTTCACTGGCCCCCTTCGCCGACGGTATCGGCTTCGGCGAGGCCCCGCGCTGGCACCACGGCGAGCTGTGGCTGTCGGATATCGTGGAGCGCCAGGTGCTGCGCATCGGCGCCGACGGGCGCGTGCACAAGGTACTCGACACCCCGGGGGAACCCTCGGGCCTCGGCTGGCTGCCCGATGGCACCTTGCTGGTGGTGCAGATGCAGGAGCACGAGGTCTGGGCACATGCGCAGGGCAAGCTGCGCCGCTATTCCGGCACCGCGCCGATGACGCGCACCCGGCTGAACGACATGGTGGTGGACCGCCACGGCCGCGCCTGGGTCAGCAGCTTCGGCTTCGACTACGAGCGCGGCGAAACCGTGCAATCGACCAACCTGGTCTGCATCGATCCCGGTGGGCACGCTTGGATCGCCGCCGACGATGTCTGGTGCCCGAACGGGATGGCCATCGACGACACCGGCGAGATCCTGTTCGTCGGCCAGAGCGCCTCGCCGCAGGTGCTGGAGTTCGACATCGGCGCCAACGGCGTATTGAAGAACCGTCGCGTGTTCGGCACCCTGCCCGCCGACGCGGTCGCGGACGGCATCTGCGTCGACCGCTCGCAGGCGCTTTGGATCGCCTCTCCCACCACGCGCGAGTTCCTGCGCATGGAACGCGGCGGCACCATCACGCACCGCGTGCCGACCGGTGAGCGCATCGCGATCGCCTGCGTGCTGGGCGGGCCCGGGCGCCGCACGTTCTACGGCATAACCGCGGCAACGATGAGCCTGCACGCCGCACACGGCAAGCACGACGGGCGCATCGGGCAGCTCGAGGCGCCGGTGGCCGGCGCCGGCGTGCCCTGATGGACGTGGCGGTGAAACGCTGGATCGGCGCTCAGGAGCTCTACGAGGATTCGCTACGGCTGGCGCTGATGGTGCTCGACAGCGGCTTTGCCCCCACGCTGCTGCTGGGGCTGTGGCGCGGCGGCTCGCCGGTGGCGATCACGCTGCACGAGACGCTCGCCTTCTTCGGCGTGCAAGCCGAGCACCTGCCGCTGCGCACCTCGCTCTACACCGGCATCGATGCGCGCGCGCCGCGACTGCGGATCCACGGCATCGAGGCGCTCGCTGTCGCCGGCTTCGACTGCCGGCGTGTGCTGATCGTCGACGATGTGTTCGACACCGGCATCACGCTGGAGCAGACGCTCGATGCGCTGCGCGCCCTGCCCGCGGCCCACGCCGCCGAGATCCGTATCGCCACCGTGTGGTGGAAGCCGGCGCGCAACCGCACCGGGATCACGCCGCATTACTGGCTGCGCCAGACGGAGCAGTGGCTGGTGTTCCCGCACGAGCTCTGCGGGTTGGACACCACCGAGATCCTGCGCGACAAGCCGGGAGTCGCGGTGCTGGCCCCCCGCCTGCAGCCGGGATCCTGAGCGCGATGCACGCCGTCCCGGACGCCGAGTTCGTGCGCCACCTGTTGCGCGATCCGCCGACGGCGGCGCCGCACGGCGGTCTCGACGGCTGGAAGACGGCACTGCACGAACTGCGCCTCACCTGGCCCGACCCGGCGAGCTGCGCCGTGATCGCTGGACTTCACGCACCCTCGGTCGCCTTCGCCTTCGCCGCGGGCTATCAATGCGCGATCGCGCGGCTGACCGGCAGCGAAACCGGGTTCGCGGCGCTGTGCGTGTCCGAACGCGGCGGCAACCGCCCGCGCGACATGCAGTGCCGCCTCGATGCGAGCGATGACGGCTGGCGACTGAACGGCGAGAAGAGCTACGTGACCGGCGCCACCCACGCCGACACGCTCTACGTCGCGGCCAGCGCGGGCGCCGACGATGCGGGACGCAACCGCATCCGCCTGCTGCGCGTCGCCGCCGACGCACCCGGCGTCGTCGTCCGGCGCCTGCCGGACCTGGCTTTCGTGCCGGAACTGCCGCATGCGGCGGTCAGCTTCACCGCTGTGCACGTGGAGGAAGCGGCGCTCCTGCCCGGCGACGGCTACGAGCGTTACGTGAAGCCCTTTCGCAGCATAGAGGACATTCACGTCGAGCTCGCACTGCTCGGCCACATGCTGCGCCAGGCGCGCGCGACAACCGGTAGCGAGCCGCTGCAGGCGCGGCTGCTGGGCCAGGTTGCGCTGCTGCGCGCCATCGCGACGATGCCCCCCGAGGACGCCGCGACCCACCTGCTGCTCGCCGGCAACCGGCCCGTGTTCGAAGACCTGCTGGCGGCACTCGAAGCGGCCTGGCAGGCCGGGAACCCCGGGTTCCACGCGCTGTGGACGCGCGACCGCGCGCTGCTCGCGGTCGCGGGTACCGCGCGCGCGGCGCGCACCGCGAAGGCGTGGGCGCAACTGCGGCCCGCTGCGGCACAGCCGCCGCCTGAAGGCCAGTGGCCCCTGGTGGCGGGCAACTGGAAGCAGTTGGGGTCGCCGCTGCGCCCGACGGCCGAGGACGTGGGCTTCTTTGCTCGCGCGCTGCGCGAGTGGTGCAGCGCGCATCCGGGCAGGAGTCCGCGCGCGCTGATCCTCGGTGTCACCCCGGAGCTCTATCGACTGCCCTGGCCCGAGCCGGCGCTGGTGCGCGCCGCCGACCGCTCCGTGGCGATGATCGAGCATATCTGGCCCGGTCCCGCCGCGAACGTCATCCGGGCGGACTGGCGCGAGTTGCCACTGCCCGACGCCAGCCTCGACGTGGTGGTCTGCGACGGCGGGCTGCACCTGCTCGATTACCCGGAGGGGCAGGCGCGCCTTGCGCGCACGCTGGCGCGCCTGATCGTGCCCGGCGGCCTGTTCGTGGTGCGGCTGTTCGTGCCGCCACCACAGCCCGAGGGCGCGTCCGAGGTGCTCGCCGCGCTGCTGGCGGGCCGCATCCCGGACCTGAACTGCCTGAAGCTGCGCCTCGGCATGGCGCTGCAGCGCTCGCCCGCCACCGGCGTGGCCCTGCACGCGGTATGGCAGTTGCTGCGGCAAGCCGCGGGCGACTGGCCGGCGCTCGCCGCGCAGCTCGGCTGGCCGCTGCAACACCTGGAGGTCATCGACGCCTACCGTGATTCTGCGGCGCGCTACCACTTCGTCACCACCGGGGAAGCCACGGCATTGCTCGCGGCGCACGGCTTCGAGGTGCAATGGATGGCGAGCGGGAGTTACGCGATGGCCGGGCAATGCCCCACGGTGGTGTTGCGCCGCACGCAGCGTGCGGACGGGGCGCTCGCATGAGCGGGGCAACGACCCAGGCCGGGCTGGATGAGATGAACCGCCTGATCGACGGCTACCAG
>JAGPES010000286.1 GCA_018057015.1 Pseudomonadales bacterium
AGCAGGTGCTGCGCCTGGCGGGGCTCGCGCTCGCGTGCGGGCTCGATGGCGTGGTCTGTTCGGCGCGCGAGGCGCCGTTGCTGCGCAGCCGCTTCGGCGCGGCGCCGGTGCTGGTCACGCCCGGCATCCGGCCGGCCAGCGCCGCTGCCGATGACCAGCGTCGCACGCTGACGCCGGCCGAGGCGCTCGTCGCGGGCAGCGACTACCTGGTCGTGGGGCGACCGGTCACCGCCGCCGCCGATCCGGCGGCGGCACTGGACGCGATTCTGTCCGACATTTCCTACAGATTCTCCTGAATGCGCGTGCTAGCGTGTGTTCACGGTGCAACGGATGCACCGTGTCATGTCCAGGCAATCAAGGAGGATTCCGATGAAAATCGCAGACGTTCTGAAGGCATCTGTTCTGGGACTGTCACTGCTTGCGCTGCCGGTGGCCCATGCCGCCGCGGAGCAGGCCAGCAGCGGCGGCGTGCCGGTGCAGCAGGCCAGCCAGCAGGTCAACATCAACACCGCGGATGTCGCCACGCTCGCCGGTTCGCTGCGCGGCGTGGGCATCAAGAAGGCCGAGGCGATCGTGGCGTATCGCAGCGAACACGGCCCGTTCAAATCCGTGGATGAGCTGGTCAATGTCAAGGGTATCGGTGACAAGATGCTGGAGCAGTTGCGGCCGCAAGTGTCGCTCTGACCGCGGGCCGGGTCATCGCCGGGGGCGCCCGCGGGCGCCCCTTGCGTTTATCGCCCTGCCACCGTCGCCGGCGCGTCTGCCGGCAGGCCGCGGATGAGCCGCATCGCGCTCGTCACCGGTGCCGGTGGCTACATCGGTTCCGCACTGTGCCGCGAACTGCAGGCGCAGGGCTGGCGCGTGCGCGCCGCGGCGCGCGATCCGGCCGCCGTGAGCGCGGCGGAGTGCGTCGCGCTGGAGCTGGAGGACGCCGCGGCTGGCCGCGTGCCCCCGGCCGCGTGTCGTGACATCGGCGCGGTATTCCACCTGGCCGGCATCGCGCACCGCGGCGCGGATGCGCCCGCGCTGGCGCGCATCAACTGCCAGGCGACGCTGGCGCTCGCCGCGGCGGCCGAAGCGGCCGGCGTGGCGCACTTCGTCTACCTCAGCAGCCTGTATGCGGGTGCCTGCGATCCGCTGGCGCGTGGCACTCGCGGCCAGGCCTACGCCTGCTCGAAGCGGCAGGCCGAACTGGGCCTGCTCGCCGCCGAGCGCGGCGGGTGCATGCGCGTGACCATCGTGCGCCCGGCGCTGGTCTATGGCGGTGCGATGAAGGGGCGGCTGGCGACGCTGCGCGCGCTGGCGTCCAAGGGCTGGCTGCCCGATCTGCCGCCCGTGGGCAACACGCCGATGATCGCGTTGCCAGACCTCGTGCGCGCGCTGGCGCTCCTCGGCGCGCATCCCACCATCAGCGGCAACATCTTCACGCTGAGCGATGGCGAGCGCTACCCGCTGGATCGCATCGCACGCGCGATGCACCGGCTCGCGGGGCGGCGCGGCGGCGCCTGGCACGTGCCGCAGGGCGTGTTCGCACTGGCGCTGGCGGTTGTCGCCAGTCTCGGGCGCGTGCCGCTGCTCGGATCGCGGCTGGCCCTGCCGCGCGGCCTGGGCGATTGGGCGGTGGACCCCGATCCGCGCCTGCGCGCCCTCGGCTGGGCACCCGCGCTGACGCTGGAAACCGCGTTGATGGCCGACATGCCCGGCGGCGGGGCGCCGCTGGGGGGTGGCAGCTGATGCGGGCCTTCGCCGTGCCCGCGGCCGCGTTTGCCGTGGCGTGGGCCGTGACCTGGTGCTATTGGCGCTGGGCGTTGCGGGTGGGGCGCGTGGACGAGCCGGGCGCGCGCAGTTCGCACACCGTCGCCACGCCGACCGGCGGTGGCGCGGGCATCGTGGCCGGGTGTCTCGCCGCGCTGGCTGCGACCATGGCCACTGCGGGGGTGCACGCGGACTGGCTGCTGGTGTTCGCCCTGGCGCTGCCGATGGCGACGCTCGGGTACGCCGACGACCGCCAGGCATTGCCGGTGCTGCCGCGGCTGCTCGGTCAGCTCGGCGCGGCGGCGGCCGTGATGGCCTGTGCGCTGGTCGTGGCCGGCCTCGGGCTGGCCGGCGCGGGGCTATTGCTGGCGCCGGGGCTGCTGGTGCTGGCCTGGCTGATCAACGTCTTCAATTTCATGGACGGGATAGACGGTCTCGCGGCCTCGCAGGCGGCATTCATGGCCGGCGCGGCGGCGTGGCTGGTGGCGCAGGGCGCCGGTGTCGGCGACTCGGCGCTGCTGCTCGGCGGCCTGGCCGCCGCCGCGCTCGGCTTCCTGGTGCTGAACTGGCCGCCGGCGCGCATTTTCATGGGCGACACGGGTAGCCAGCCGCTAGGGCTGCTGCTGGGCGCCGCCGCCGCCGTGACGGTGGCGCGCGGCGAACTGTCGCTCACCGTGTGGGCGATCCTGTGGGCCTCTTTCCTCGCCGACGCCACGCTGACCCTGGCGCACCGGGCCTGGCGACGCCGGCCGCTGTCACAGGCGCACCGCGACCATGCATACCAGCGCCTGGCGCGTCGCTGCGGGGCGCACCGGCCGGTGACGCTGGGCAGCATCGCGCTGAACCTGTGCTGGCTGCTGCCGCTGGCGGTGCTTGCGCACCGGATGCCCCGTTTGGGCGCGGTGTGCGCGCTGCTCGCGTATGTCCCCGTGTGCCTGGGCGTGTTGCTGGTGCTGCGGCGCGACGCGCGCGAGGCGGCGGCCGCGTGCGCGCGCACCGTGAAATAGTGTGCACGATTGCAGGCGCCGCCCGGCGCCATGCGGGCGCGGATTTGCGTTAGCATCGTGCCCGCGACGAAAGGGAAAATGCATAGGGCTGGCGTGGCGAGAGAAACGCGATGAACCAGGTGCTGCGCATCTTGCGCGAGGCAGCTCGGGCCGGCAGCGGCTTTATCGCCTTGCTGTACGAGCGCTTCGTCGTGCTCCCGCACAACGTGAAACAGGCCCTGCTGCTGCTGGTCGACCTCGTGTCGATACCGGTCGCGTTGTTCATCGCGACCACGCTGCGCTACGGCACGCTGCAAGTGCAGATCGGCACCAGCGAGTTCCTGGTCTGTGCTGCGACGGTGCTGTTCTCGGCCGTGGTGTTCCTGCGTCTCGGCCTGTATCGCGCCATCGTTCGCTTCATGGGGCACGAGGCCATCGTCGCCATCGTCAAGGGCGTGTCGATCTCGGCGCTGCTGCTGGCGCTGTTCCTGCTGCTGACGCGCGCCGAGGTGCCGCGCTCGCTGCCGGTCATCTACTGGTGCCTGATGCTGATCTGCGTGGGCGGCTCGCGCCTGCTGCTGCGCTCCTGGTACCGGCATCGCCGCGAGCGCAGCGCGCGCCGCATCGCCATCTACGGCGCGGGGTCGGCGGGCAGGCAGTTGCTGACGGCGCTGCTGCACGGCGAACAGTTCGACCCGGTGCTGTTCATCGACGACAACCCGGCGCTGCGGGGCAGGGTGATCAATGACGTGCCGGTGATCGGGCTCGACCAGCTGCCCGACCAGATCCGGCGCTACGGCATTGCCGAGGTATTCCTCGCCATGGCCTCGATCGGCAGCGTGCGCCGGCGCGAGATCACCCAGGCGCTCACCGAGCTCGCGGTGCACGTGCGCACCATCCCGCGTTTCGAGGATCTGGTGCGCGGCCGCGCGAGCATCAGCGAAGTGCAGGAGATCACGCTCGAGGACCTGCTCGGGCGCGACCCGGTGCCGCCGCGTCCCGACCTGCTCGCGGTCTGCATCGCGGGCAAGCGGGTGATGGTCACCGGCGCCGGGGGCTCCATCGGATCCGAGCTGTGCCGCCAGATCCTCGCCGAATCGCCCGCGGAGCTGCTGCTCGTCGACGCGAGCGAGTTCGCGCTCTACAACATCGAGCGCGAGCTGCGCGAGACGGCCACGGATCGCGGGCACGCCACGCGCATCGTCGCGCTGCTCGGCTCGGTGCAGGACCATGCGCGCATGCGCATGCTGCTCGAGGGCTTCCAGGTCGAAACGGTGTATCACGCGGCGGCGTACAAGCACGTGCCGCTGGTCGAGCACAATGTCGTTGAGGGCGTGCGCAACAACGTGATGGGCACGCTCACCGTCGCGCGCGCGGCGGCCGAGTCGAAGGTGCGCACCTTCGTGCTGGTGTCCACCGACAAGGCCGTGCGTCCCACCAACGTCATGGGCGCTAGCAAGCGCCTCGCCGAGATGGTGATGCAGTCGCTCGCCGCCGCGAACACCGGCGGCACGCGCTACGTCATCGTGCGCTTTGGCAACGTGATCGGCAGCTCCGGCTCGGTGGTACCCCTGTTCCAGGAGCAGATCGCCGCCGGCGGACCGGTCACGGTCACGCACCCCGATGCCGAGCGCTACTTCATGACCATCCCGGAAGCCGCGCAGCTGGTGCTGCAGGCGAGCGCGATGGGCAGCGGCGGCGACGTGTTCGTGCTCGACATGGGCGCGAGGTTGCGCATCCACGACCTCGCCCGGCGCATGATCCACCTCGCCGGCAAGGAAGTGCGCGACGCGTCCAATCCGCACGGGGACATCGAGATCCGGATCACCGGGCTGCGCCCCGGCGAGAAGCTGCGCGAGGAACTGCTGTCCGAGGGCAGCGTCGGCGCCACCGGGCATCCGATGATCCTGCGTGCAGTCGAGGAATGCCTGCCGTGGGTCGAGCTCGAGCGCGTGCTCGACGAATTGCGCGAGGCCTGCACCGACTATGATTGCAACCAGGTGCGCGACATCTTTGCGCGCGTGGTGCGCGGATTCGACGACCGTTACCCCTGCGCCGATGCGCTGGCCGAGCGGCTGAACGAGCGCGCCGCGTGGCAGCGTCCGCGCCTGAAGATGCTGGCGCCGGTCAAATCCGGCTGAGGGCATTGCCCTGGCGCATTGTCGGGCCGCCCCCGCCCGGACTGCTGTTAAC
>JAGPES010000287.1 GCA_018057015.1 Pseudomonadales bacterium
GTATTGACCGCGGTCTTCGCATTATCGTCGGGCTGGTCCTGATTGCGCTGGTGTTCGTCGCGTTGGCGTGGGCGCAGCACCCGCCTGAGGATGGCGGCGGCGACGACGTTGCGTTGGTTGTGGAAATCCGCCGCTTGCGCACCGAGGCGCACGACTATCCGGCCTGTCAGCAACTGGCCGAGCGGTTTCTGGCCCAGCATCCGGCCGCGGATCTGCTGCGGCAGGCGGCGGAGTACGAACAGGCGGCTTCGTACTATGCGGAGCGGAACTGGGACGCGGCGCGGCCGCTGTTCGAGGCGCTGGTCGCGGAGTACGCCGAGCAGCCATTGGACACGGGCAGCGAGTGGTTCCTGGTGGACGATGCGCGCTGCATGATCGGGGTGATCAAGCAGTACTCCAACGATCCCGCTGGGGCGACCGAGGCTTACGAGCAATTGTTGGCGGAGTACCCGGCGAGCAACCGGGCGGCGTACGCGCTGCTGCAGTTGGGCGGGATTTACGAGCGGGCGGGGGATCACGCCACCTCGCTGGCGCGGTACAAGCGTTTGGCCGCCGACTATCCGGACAGTGGCTTCGCGGATGATGCGCAGTTCTTCATTGCCGGGTTGCTGCGCGCCCGTGGCGACTTTGCCGAAGCGATTGCTCTTCTCGACGCGCTGCCGACGCAATGGCCGGAGAGCGAGTACGCGGCTTCGGCGCTGTTCATCGCGGCCCAGACGCGCGCGGACACAGGCGATTACGCGGCGGCGATCCAGCAGATGGAGCAGTTCATCGTGGCGGACCCCGCGCACCGGCAGGCGCCTGAGGCACAGACGCAAATTGCAGACCTCTATCGGCGACAGGCGCAGTTTGATCTGGCGGTCGCGGCCTATGAGCAGGTGCCAGCGCGCTGGCCGGAGAGTCCGTTCTGCGCGGTTGCGTTGCAGGATCTGAACCGCACGCTGATGGAGCAGGACGGCACCGCGTGGGGAACGGGTCAGTTGCCGCGGGCCGATCAAACCGGCCACCTGGCTACGATCGAAAGCAATCTGGAGCGCATGCTCGCGCAGTATCCGAGCACCGATGCAGCGCCCACGGCGATGCTGGACGTTATCAACTTCTGCGTGCAGCCGGCGTGGTGGCAGGGTGGGCTGGGGCTGGAAATGCGCGCGCGGGTGCGGGGCTTGGCCGAGCGGCTGGTGCAGCTTTATCCCGACACCACGCAGGGCTGGGCGGCGCGTGCGGAGTTGGCCACTGCGGTCGCTGATACTGACCCGGATCGGGCAGCGGCCCTGCTGGACGCGTGCATCGACCACGCAAGCAGCACCGGCGGTCCGGCGGCACGGGCGGGCGCATTGTTTGGCAAGGCGGTCTTCCTCCAGAACCGGGGGGAGCTGGAAACCGCGCGCAGTCTCTGGCAGGAAGCGCTGGAGCAGGAACTTGATCCGGTGGTCGAAGCGGAAGCCAAGCTTTGTCTGGCTTCGGCGCACGCGCGGGCGGACGACGCGGATGCCGCGCTGGCACTATTCGACCAGGTGGCGGCGGCCGATGCGTACCCGCGGGACGTGCGTGCCTCGGCGCTGATTCTGAAGGCCTGGACGCTGCGCCGTGTGCAGCGGGTCGAGGAAGCCCGGGATCTGCTGCAGGATGTAGTCGCGCAATTCCCCGGTGAGACGGCGGCGGCCACGGCCAGCGATCTGTTACTGGAGTTTTGACGGCGAGCGATTGTGACAGCGGGCAGAGTATCGACCACGGGAGCGGTTTTTGCGTGAAGGGAGCGAGGGCGATGACACCTCTGGGGAACGCAGGTCGCGCAGTAATCGTTCTGGCTATCGTGATGCTTGGTCTGACGGCGCCGGCCAGCGCGGTGTGGATCGCCGATCCGCCGATGACCGTGGATGTGCAGGTGCCAAACAACGGCCAATTGTGCCCGGGCGACACGGTGACCGTCGTCGTGTCGGACTCGGACACGTGGCTGGACGGCCAGGCTCCGTCGCACAGTTTTGCAACCACGTACACCGTGAAGGTCTTGGGGCCGGGCAAGAACACGGGCAATCAGGGCTCGCCCTCGTCCCTGCAATTCACCGAGCCGGGCACATACACGATCATAGTGGAGGCGGACGACGCCGGCACCCCGGTGCATGAGGGACCGATCACGAAAACCATCACCGTCGAGGTCAAATGCGACTGTCCGCAGGGCGGCGGAGACGGAGGCGATGGCGGCGGCGGTTGTGGCAGCGGCAGCTGCTCGAGCGCCGGGGGAGGGAGCGTATCGCTGGCCAGCGTGTACCTGCGCTTCGCGATGGGGCAGGCTGCGGATGGCGAATCGGCGGGTGTGATCTGGGTCGAGCGCAGCACGCCCAGCCCGTCGCTGGCGCAGCCATCCTCGCTGCGCTATGACGTCAACCGCGGCGACGTGGACGTGATCCGCCAAAGCGGCGTTCTGCGGCAGGTCCTGGCGCCGGAGGTGCTGGCCGACATCGTTACGCTGACGAGCTACAAGTACAAGATCGACTTTTATACGGTGAGCAGTGTGGTCGGGATGGTGGGCGGCGTGTGGGTGTTGGACCGGGACGCCACGCCGTTCGTGACGTGGGAAGTTGAAAACCCCGACGGGGCCAGCGCGTACAACCGGCTGCGCGTGACGCGCAAGGTCGGCACCGAGACCATTCGGGTATACAACTACGTCGGAACGGTGGGCTCCAAGAATTGGACGCTTACGACCAGCGACGGCACGACCGTCGGCCGCATCGAGAGCGAGACCTGGACGTTCATCGATTCGACCACGGTCCAGCGGCGCTACGAGGTCAAGGAACCCAACCAGACGGTTGTCTACCGCGTCGACGAGCGGTTCAAGCGGTTCGCCTGGGGCACCCGGAAAATCCGCGAGGCAATCGATCCCACGGGCGCCAACCTGGCTACGGAATGGGACTACTATACGAACGATCCGAACCACGGCGGGCTGCTCAAGTCCGTGGTGCGCGCGGATGGTTCGTGGGGCTGGTACACATACGACAGCAGCAACCGGCGCACGTCGGCGGTGGAATCCTGGAAGGATGTCGCGTTCACGTCCAACCCCAATCCTTCCACGGCGCGGCAGACGACGTACGACTACGATCCGGTTGACGGGAACGACGACGGGCAAACGCGTTCCTGGGAGCCGCGGGTCGTCACGGAATCCGTGCTGGGCACGGTCGTGGGCCAAACGTACTACGCCTATTACCTGAATGGCAGTGGGCAGCTCGTGCGCATCGAGGAGCGTTGCGCCAGCGCGAGCAGCGCGTACGGCGCAGCCGGCAACCTGCGCACAACGACCATTTACCTGGCCAGCGATGCCACGAAGCCCGAGAGTGTCCAGTACGCGGATGGGCGGCTGAACACGTTCGTGTACGAGACCGGCGGCTTCAACGGCAGCACGACGAACCCGCAGTTCACCACGGGCAGCGGCTATGAGCGGACGTCGGTGACGCACCAGAGTGGCACGCCCGCCAATCCGGTGCCGGTTGCCTACAAGTCAACGCGTGTGGGCGTGGTTCGTGAGACTGCCACGGGGCGCGAGGTCCTGGCCGAGACGTATGTCTATGACGGCAGCGGCTACACGAACCGCGTGGAGTGGACGGCGCGCTTCTATGACGACGTGGGGCACCTGACGGACGTCTACCGCTCGAACGGCATGCACGTGCAGGACGTGTGGGACTGCTGCATGCGCACGGCGACGATCGACGCGGCCGGCGTGGAGACCTCCTACGTTCCGGAAGTGCTGGGCCGTGTCTGGAAAGCCACCAAGGAGGGCGTGGCGGCCAGCGGCAACTACGCCGAGCAACCGGACATCGAAACCGAGTTCTCCTACAATGCCTATGGCAACGTACTGACGCAGACCGTCCGCGGCGGCGGTTTGTCGCTCGCGTCCAGCCGCACCTACGATCTGGCGCAGCGACTGGCCAGTATGCAGGACGCGGCGCAGTTGACGACGTCGTTCGAGTATGACGCGGCGTCGGGCGGCGGCCGCCAGGTGACGGTCACGCGGCCGGGGGGCGCCACAGAAATCACCGAGTACTACTGCGACGGCCGCATCAAGTGCGTGTACGGCACCGGCGTCGTCCACCGCGCATATCGGTATGAGGTCCTGGGCAGCGGCAACCTGCTGACCACCACGCTGACGGGCACGAGTGATCCGGAGGCCTCGAACTGGCCGCGCTGGGCCAGCAGCCGCACCGATCTGCTGGGGCGGGTGGCCGAGGAGCAGCGGCCGGCGTACCCGACCGGAACGGTCAGTACCACCTACACGTACGACGCCACGACGGGCCGCTTGAGCAAGACGACGCCGCCCGATCAGGCGCCGACGGTTCACGAGTACGACGCCTTGGGCAATGCTGTACGCACGGGTCTGGACGTCGATCCGGCGCCGAACGGCGACGGCGTGCTCACGCTGAGCTCCGAGGACCGCATTACGGACGCCGACACGGTGTACGCCCTGGACGGCGGCGCCTGGTGGCGCGTCACGACCCGGAAGGTCTACGCCGTTAGCGGCAGTGCGACGCCGAACACGGTGGGCGTCACCCGCGAGAAGCTCACGAATCTGGGCACGGGCGTCGTCCAGTGCGTGGAAAGCAGCGAGAGCGCCGGCAACAAGACGACCACCACCACAACCGTCGATCGCACGGCCAAGCTGCTGACGCAGGTAGTCGATGTCCCCGATTCGAACATCGACATTACATCGGTATCTCGCAACGGGCTGCTGCAATCCACGACCTCGCAGACCGGTGTCGCGACGACGTTCGTGTACGACGGGCTGGCGCGGCGGACGCAGGTCGTCGATCCGCGCAGCGGGGCCGAGGTCACGCACTACGACAGCACGGGTCGGATCGACTGGACGGAGAATGCCCACGGCGACCGCATAACCTATGGGTACGATGCGGCGGGCCGGATCAGCGTCACCGGCCAGGAACGC
>JAGPES010000288.1 GCA_018057015.1 Pseudomonadales bacterium
CTGTATATCCTTGAAGAAGATGCCGTAGAGATCGTATTCCGGCGGCTCGTCGGTATGGATCGGGTCCAGTCGGGCGGTCGGCAGCGGAGAATAGTCGTCCCATTGCCAGTCGTGGCGGTAGGGTACGTCGAGCTCCTCCATCTTCGCCTTCAGGGTGTCGCGCTGCACCAGCAGGTCCTCGATGTAGAACAGCAGCCGCAGACCTTGCCACGGGCGGTACCACTTGTCGGGGCGGCGTTCGGTCACGGCGTGGCCGCGCTCGATGTACCAGTCGAGATCCTTGCCGTTCCACAGCAGGCCCTTGCGCCGCGCGATCTCCTTGTCGGTGTACTTCTTGTCGCGCTCCAGCATCAGGTTGGGGTTGTGGTCGAATCCGCAGATCATGTTCACCATGTCGTTGTACGACCCCAGCACGCCGAGGCGCTCGGACAACTCGTAGAAGATCTCCTCTTCGCTCTTGACGTCGTAGAGCGGTTCGGTTGCCGGCTGGCGCAGGCACACGCCCTCGGTGTGCGGCGGCTCGATCATGGTCATGTTCCATGACTCGAGAGCGTCGGTCGTGGGCAGGATGACGTCGGCGAAATCGGTGGTCTCCGTCGGGATGATGTCGATCGCGACGATGAAGCGCATCGACTTCATGAACTCGAACCACTTGTCGCGCGGTCCCTGCATCGCCCCCAGCGGATTGGAGTGGCAGACCACCATCACGTCGGGATCGTACTCGATGCCGTACTTCTCCTTGTTGAGGAACACCTCGAGGTTCAGGTGCGGCGGGTGCACGCCGACGGGGAAGTGGCTGAAGAGGTGGAACTCGTTGGACGGGTACGAGAACGGGGGCACCATCCCGAGCTGGTGCGGAATTCCCTCTATCTGTCCGTTCTCGCCCGGGACGATGTGGTTGAAGTCTTCCCACTTGTCGTCCAGCGTGACACCCATGTGACCGCCGGGCGTGTCGATCGCGCCGATCAGCATGTTCACCATCTTGTAGGCGTGGTTCGCCTGCATGCCCATCTTGCGGCCCTGGGCGCCGCGGTAATAGTTGTAGGCCGCCGGGCGCAGCGGCATCGTGCGGCCGTCGATCTCGATGGTCGCGCCGATCTGCGCCGCCTTGGCGAATTCGCGCGCGATGCGACGGATCGTGGCGGCGGGCACCGTGGTGTGGACCTCCGTCTTCTCCGGCGTGCACTCGGCATCGAGCGTGTCGCGAAAGCGCTGGAAGGCGGGCTTGCAGCTCTTGCCATCGACCGTGTAGCTGCCCAGGAGCGCGAAGTCGCCTATCGACGGGTCGTCCCAGAGCTTGGCGCAGTCGTCGACGGCGTCCCAGACGTAGATCTTGCCCTCGGCATTGCGCACGAAATACCCGTCCTCGCCGGTCAGGTAGGGGGCGTTGGTGTCCTTTTTCAGGAATTCGTAGTCGCAAAGACCCTCGTCGACCAGTACCTGGCACAGTCCGAGCGCGAACTGGCGATCGGTCGCGGGGCGGATCGGTATCCATTCCTCCGATTTCGCACCGCTGATCGAGAGGCGGGGTTCCACCGTGACGATGCGCATGCCGCGTTCCATGCGTGCCTTCGCGACCCAGTTCGACTGTGCGGCCGCGTGCAGGTGCGAGGAGAAGCCGTCACCGGTACCGTTGTTGATCCAGTAGTTGCAGTGCTTGGCGTCGTTCGCGGCCGCGAAGGTCGAATGAATGTAGCCGTTCGCCGGGTGGTAGGCGCCGCCGCACATCGTGCCGTTGGAGTTGAAGCAGTTGTTGTTGCCGAACGACAGGGCCCAGATCCATGTGTTCATCTTCTGGAAGTCCTCGATCGAGCACATCAGCTTGCGCGGATCCTGGTCGATCGACTGCTTCAGCTCGCGTGCAACGATCCCGTAGGCCTCTTCCCAGCTGATCGGCACCCAGCCCGGGTCGATACCCACGCCCTTCACCGGGTTGGTGCGCTTGAGGGGTTGCTTGAACCGGTTGGGGTCGTAGTGGCGCAGGATCGCCGAGTTGCCTTTGGGGCAGAGCTTGCCGTTGTTGGACGGGTTGCTCGGATCGCCCTCGATCTTGTTGACGATGCCGTCATCGGTGATGTGGATGCGCGAGGTGCACGAGTGCAGGCACATCTTGCAGGTCGACTTGACCCACTTGCCTGGCTTGATGGAGTTGTGCACGGGCTGCGTTGCAGCGGCCATGGATCTGCCCTCCCGGGTCATTGGTTCGGATACCTGAGCTCTGTGGCGCGATTCGCCGAAAACGTCCATTCCCCGCCCCGGGGCGGGCGGTGCCCGCACGCGCGGCCTGACAGGTGGAGGAATTTGCGCATTTGAGCAGTTTAATCTTTAAATTTGCTAATAGGAGTATCATAATGTTCGCGCCAGTGCAAGCATCGGCTACTTTCACCAGGAGCCGACCATACCGGGCATAGAAGAGCATGAATATCTCGAGTGAGCTCCCGTGCCGCGGTGCGGATGTGCGAATGCCGGATTGCGAGGTGTCCGTGCGCGAGCGATTCGGCATCGACACCGATTGGTGCGTGCCGGCCTTCTCGACACCCACCGAGCACGTCCCGGCGCTCGACCCCGTCTACCGTTTCGACCCTGACACCACGCTCGCGATCCTGGCCGGGTTTGCGCACAACCGCCGCGTGATGGTGCAGGGCTTTCACGGCACCGGCAAGACCACGCATATCGAACAGGTGGCCGCCCGGCTAAACTGGGCCTGCCTGAGGATCAACCTCGACAGCCACGTCAGCCGCACGGACCTGGTCGGGCGCGACGCGATCGTGCTGCGCGACGGCAGGCAGGTGACCGAGTTTCGCGAGGGATTGCTGCCTTGGGCGGTCCAGACCGCGACTGCGCTGGTCTTCGATGAGTACGACGCCGGGCGCCCGGACGTGATGTTCGTGATCCAGCGGGTGCTGGAACTGGAAGGGCGTTTCACGCTGCTCGACCAGAACCGGGTTATCACGCCGCACCCGGCGTTCCGACTCTTCGCGACCGCCAACACGCTCGGATTCGGTGATTCGACCGGGCTCTACCACGGCACCCAGCCCGTGAACCAGGGGCAGATGGACCGCTGGAACATCGTGACCAGCCTCAATTACCTGCCGCAGTCCCAGGAAGTGGCGATCGCGCTGGCGCGCGTGCCGTTCTACGACTCGGCGTCGGGCCGCGCACTCCTGGAATCGATGGTGCGTGTCGCCGAGCTCACGCGGGAAGGCTTCGTGTGTGGCGATCTGTCGACAGTGATGTCGCCGCGCACTGTGATCACCTGGGCGCAGAATGCCGAGATTTTCGGGGATGTGGCGTTTGCGTTCCGGCTCTCCTTCCTCAACCGCTGCGACGTGCTGGAGCGTCCGATTGTCGCGGAGTACTACCAGCGCTGTTTCGGCCGCGAACTGCCGGAATCGCTCGCCAGCGCCGGGCCGGCAACGTGACGCCCGCGCGGCGGGTCCCGGTGCAGCGCGAGGACGCGATGGGTCGCGCCCTGACCGCTGCCGGTCGCGCGCTGTCGGCGCGAAGAGCGCAGGACATGAACTGGGAGCAGGCGCTGGCGCCCGATGCGCAGCCGTCGCGCCGGACGGGGGAGCGGGCGGCGCCGACCACGATCACCGTGGAGGAGTTTCGCCGCCTGCGCGGGCGGGTCGACGCGCTGGCGCTGCACGCGCGCTATCACGACGCGCGGATCCATGCCGCGGTGTGTCCGCCGGATGCCGCGGCCGCGGCGCTGCTGGCGGCGCTGGAACAGTTGCGCGTGGAGGCTCTGGGCGCGCGCGGGATGACCGGAGTCGCGGACAACCTGCGCGAGCTGCTCGGACACGATTGTCGAGCGCGCGGCTACCACGTCCTGCAGTATCGTCGTGACGTGCCGTTCGCCGCTGCGCTGTTGCTGCACGTGCGCAGCATCGTGGCGCCGCAGACCCTGCCGGCCGCCGCCGCGCCGGTGCTGGCCGCCTGGGACGCGTTCCTCGATCCACTCACCGCCGATTTGCGCCCGGCGCTCGTCGCCGGCATCGGGGAGCAGGCGCGTTTCGCCTCAATCTGCCGTGACATCATCGATCGTCTTGCGATCACGGACGCCGGCGCGGTGGCGCCGGGTGCGCGCAGGCCGCTCGACGCCCCGCCGCTGCGCGAGCAGGACTTCGTCGCGGCCGAGCGCGAGCGTGAACGTGCCGATGCGACCGTCCCGTTCGGCGCCAACCGGGGTGCGGCAGCGGTGTCCGTCGACGGGCGCACGCCGAGCCAGCGCATCCGCGCGCAAGTCGACGGCGGCGGCGTATCCGACGGTTGCGCGCCGGGTTTCGGCGCGGGCGGCGAGGGCGCGCACGGCTATCGCGTGTTCGACCCGACCCACGACGAAGTGACCGATGCCATGCTGATGCGCCCACCGCAGGAACTGGCCCGCCTGCGGGAGCGGCTGGACGCGCTGCTGGTGCGTCATCCCCACCTCGTGGCGCGCCTTGCCAACCGTCTGCGGCGCTGCCTGCTGGCGGTGCAGAGGCAGGACTGGACGCGGGATCTCGACGAGGGCGGGCTCGACACCAGCCGCCTGGCGCGCGCGGTGATCGACCCGAACTGCCCGCTTTCGTTCCGCCAGCAGCGCGACCGGCATGCCCGCGACACGGTCGTGTCGCTGTTGATCGACAATTCGGGCTCGATGGCGGGCCGGGCGATCGAGACCGCGGCCGTTTGCGCCGATATCCTGGCCCGCACGCTGGAGCGTTGCGGCGTGCGCAGCGAAATCCTCGGCTTCACTACCGGCGCATGGAAGGGAGGGCGCGCGCGCGAACGCTGGATCGCGCTCGGCCGTCCGGCGCACCCGGGCCGGCTCAATGAACTGCAGCACATCGTCTACAAGCCTGCCGATGCCAGCTGGCGTCGTGCGCGCACGGGCCTGGGGCTGATGCTCGATCCGATGCTGCTCAAGGAGAACGTGGACGG
>JAGPES010000289.1:0-3379 GCA_018057015.1 Pseudomonadales bacterium
GCCGCGCCTCGCCGCCTCGCTCAGCATGCTCACGACGAACCCCGACCTGATGATGACGGATTCGGAGGCCTTCCTGCTGTCGGCACCGAACCCGATCGGTCCGCGCGCGGCGCAGTTCAAGCCGGCCTGCGAGACCTGGATGGGCTTCTCTCGCATCTTCGACAACGTCTGGGGCGGCAAGCGCCACGCGATGGTCGGCCCGACGCAGATCGACCGCTTCGGCCAGGCCAACATCTCCTGCATCGGCGACTACGCCAGGCCCAAGGCGATGATGCTCGGCGTGCGCGGCTTCCCCGGCAACTCGATCAGCCACGCCAACTCCTTCTTCGTGCCCGCGCACAACACGCGCGTGTTCAAGGACGGCGAGTGCGACGTGGTGTGCTCGATCGGCTACAACCCGGCGCGCCTCGCCAGGGGCTACAGCCTCGACGAGGTCGACATCCGCCTGGTGATCACCGATCTGTGCGTGATGGACTTCGGCGGCCCGGAGCACCAGCTGCGCCTGCGCTCGCTGCATCCGGGCATCTCGGTGGAGCAGGTGCAGCAGAACACGGGCTTCCCGGTGTGCGTGCCCGCTGACGTGGCCACCACGCCGGCGCCGACCGCCGGGCAGCTCGAGATCATCCGCCGCATGGACCCGCACAACCTGCGCGCGCGCGAGCTCAAGGACAACCCGCCCGGCGACCGCACGGCGCGCTGAACCAGGTAACGCGATCATGCTGCAGACCCGCCTCACCGAACTGCTCGGTTGCCGCTACCCCGTGGTGCAGACCGCGATGGGCTGGGTCGCCGATCCGAAGCTCGTCGCCGCGACCTGCAACGCCGGCGGCTTCGGTTTTCTCGCCGGCGCGACGATACCCGCCGAGCAGATGGAGCGCGACATACTGCGCACGAAGGAGCTGACGCAGCAGCCCTTCGGCGTGAACTTCCACATGTACCAGCCGAATGCGGCCGACATCGTCGGGCTCGTCGTGAAGCACGGCGTGCGCGCGGTGAGCTACAGCCGCTCGCCGGGCAAGGAGTTCATCCGCAAGCTCAAGGATGCCGGTGTCGTCTGCATGCCCACCGTGGGCGCGGTGAAGCACGCGGTCAAGGCCGTGGAGCTCGGCGCCGACGTGGTGACGGTGCAGGGGGGCGAGGGCGGCGGGCACACCGGCTCGGTACCCACCACGCTGCTGCTGCCCGAGGTGGTGCGCAGCGTGACGGTGCCGGTGGTCGCCGCGGGCGGTTTCAAGGACGGTCGCGGCCTGGTCGCGGCGTTGGCCTGGGGCGCCGAGGGCATCGCGATGGGCACGCGCTTCCTGATGACCGCCGACAGCCCGGTGCCGCAGGCCACCAAGGAACGCTACGTGGCCTGCAGGAATCCGGCGGACATCATCGTGTCGACGGCGATGGACGGCATGCCGCAGCGCATGGTCATGAACGAGGTTCTCGCCGAGCTCGAGCGCGCCGGGCCGCTGAAGAAGCTGCTGATCGCGCTGCGCAACGGGCTGGCCTTCCGCAAGCACAGCGGTGCCACGATGTCGCAGCTGCTGAAGTCCGCGATCGCGATGCAGCGCGAGGATGGCCTCACCCCCGCTCAGGCGATCATGTCGGCCAACGCGCCGATGATCATCCAGCGCGCGATGGTCGAGGGCAAACCCGCTGAAGGCGTGCTGCCGAGCGGCCAGGTCGCCGGCGTGATCAGCGACCTGCCGAGCTGCGCCGAACTGATCGCGCGCATCGCCGCCGAGGCCGAGGAGTGCCTGTCAGCGCTGGCGAAGCGGGCCGGGCCGGCGTCGTAGGTCGGCATGAGTGCCGACGAGCGCCAGCCCCTGTGGGTCGGCATTCATGCCGACCGTTGTTGCGGCCTGAGTCGTGTATGCGCCTCAGGCGCGGTGCGTGGCCGCAGGAGCGGTTGTATCTGCCGGGACACGCCGTGAATACGTCCCTGTAGGCTCGACTGCGGCATCCATGCCGCAGACGGTCCCCGCAGACACAACCGCTCCTGCGCCCCCGCGATGCTGTGCCATCGGACAGGGATTCAAGCGCGCGTGACTGAGAAGTGCCGGGTTCTGATTTGTCGCGCGTGTGCTTGGGCCGATCGTGAAGTTCGGCTGTGCGTCCGGAACCGGGATGGGGACTGATTCGACCTCGCGTACCACCGAGGTCGAGGCCTTGCGGTGGCGTGCAGTGTGGCGGGGCCGTCTGTCGCCTGGATGGCGACAGTCGAGCCTACAGGGACGTATTTACGGCGTGCCCCGACATACTGCACACCACCGCAAGGCCGGCACGGGCGCACGGTCAAGAACACACGAATTCGAGCAGGAGATCGGGCAATGAGCAAACCATTCAAGACGACGATCAGCGAGGGTATCGCGGAGCTGGTGTTCGACCACCCGCCGGTGAACGCCTTCGACAGCAAGGGCTGGGCGGCGATCGCGGCCGCGATCGCGGCGCTGGGTGAAAATGACGACGTGAACGTCATCATCATCGCGGCCGAAGGGCGCGGCTTCTGCGCCGGCGTCGACATCAAGGAACTCGCCGCCGACCGCAACCTGATCGTCGCGGTGAACAAGGGCAACTACGACACCTTCAAGGCGGTGCACCTGAATCCCAAGCCGGTGATCGTTGCCGTGCACGGCTTCGTGCTGGGTGGAGGCATCGGCATCAGCGGCGCGGCAGACATCGTGGTGGCATCCGAGTGCGCGCGCTTCGGCGTACCCGAGGTGGACCGCGGCGCCATGGGCGGCGGCGCGCACCTGCAGCGGCTGTTCCCGGTGCAGAAGGTGCGTTACATGTACTTCACCGGCGAGATGATCGACGCGCAGGAAGGTTATCGCCTCGGCGCCATCGAGCGCGTCGTGCCGCGCGAGCAGTTGCGTGCGACCGCGCGCGAGATCGCCGCGAAGATCGCCGCCAAGAGCCCCGCGATGATCCGCCTCGCCAAGGAAGCGCTGAACGGCATCGAGGACGGCAGCCTCGAGGACAAGTACCGCAGCGAACAGGGATTCACGCTGGAGGCGTACACGACCAAGGACTCGCAGGAAGCGCGCGACGCCTTCGTGCAGAAGCGCGACGCGAAGTTCGAAGGTTGAAACGCAAACCTGGAGATTCGAGCATCATGGATCTGGCATTTACCGAAGCGCAGAAGGCCTTCCGCCGCGAAGTGCGGGAATGGCTCGCGGCCAACGTGCCCGCCGAGCCGCTGGCGAGCTTCGACACCGCGCAAGGCTTTCAGCAGCACCGGGAATGGGAAGCCAGGCTCAACACCGGCCGCTGGGGCATGGTGACCTGGCCCGAGGAACTCGGCGGGCGCGGCTGCGACCTGATCGAGTGGCTGATCTTCGAGGAGGAGTACTGGCGCGCCGGAGCGCCGCTGCGCGTGAACCAGAACGGC
>JAGPES010000289.1:3479-4921 GCA_018057015.1 Pseudomonadales bacterium
CGGCCGCTGGGGCATGGTGACCTGGCCCGAGGAACTCGGCGGGCGCGGCTGCGACCTGATCGAGTGGCTGATCTTCGAGGAGGAGTACTGGCGCGCCGGAGCGCCGCTGCGCGTGAACCAGAACGGCATCTTCCTGCTCGGCCCCACGCTGATGGAATACGGCACCGCGGAGCAGAAGAAGCGCTTCCTGCCCAGGATGGCGACCGGAGAAGAGGTGTGGTGCCAGGGCTGGTCGGAGCCGGGTGCCGGTTCCGACATGGCGGCGATCCGCGCGCGCGCCGAACGCCAGGGCGATCACTACGTGATCAACGGCCAGAAAACCTGGTCGACGCGCGCGGTGTGGGCCGACTGGTGCTTCGGCATGTTCCGCACCGATCCGGCCTCCGAGCGCCACCACGGCCTCACCTTCATCCTGGTGCCGCTGAACCTCGAAGGGATCACGGTGCGCCCGATCCCGCAGCTCGACGGCCTGCCCGGCTTCGCGGAGATCTTCTTCGACAACGTGAAAGTGCCGGTGGACTGCCGCCTCGGCGACGAGGGCAAGGGCTGGAAGGTCGCGATGGCCACCGCCGGCTTCGAGCGCGGCCTGATGCTGCGCAGCCCCGCGCGCTTCCAGCAGACCGCCGCGCGTCTGGTCCACCTCTACAAGGCGAACCGCGCCAGCGCCGACCGCGATCCCACCGTGCGCGACGCCGTGATCCGTGCCTGGATGGACGCCGAGGCCTACTGCCTGACCACCTACCAGACCGCGAGCCGCCTGAATGCCGGCGGCAAGATCGGCGAGGAGTCGAGTACCAACAAGATCTTCTGGTCCGAACTGGATCAGCGCATGCACGAGACCGCGCTGAGCATCCTCGGCGCGCGCGCCGAACTGCTGCCGCACGCGCCCGATGCCGGCGCCGTGGGCAACTGGCTCGACGGTTTCCTGTTCTCGCAGTCGGGCAGCATCTACGCCGGCACCAACGAGATCCAGCGCAACATCATCGCCCAGCGCATGC
Organism: Pseudomonadales bacterium; assembly: GCA_018057015.1. Lineage (GTDB taxonomy): Bacteria > Pseudomonadota > Gammaproteobacteria > Pseudomonadales > UBA5518 > UBA5518. The sequence goes on from JAGPES010000289.1 coordinate 4,478, forward strand.
TCGGCATGCCGCGCGCGTAAGGGAGGACGCACACATGGATTTCCGCTTCACCGACGACCAGAAACTGTTCCAGCAGACGGTGCGCGAGTTCCTCGTGGCCGAGGTCACGCCGGGGAGCATCCGCGCCTCGTGGGAAACCGCAACGGGTCGCTCGGACGCGCTGTGGGCGCAGCTCGGCGAGCTCGGGCTCACCGGCATCACCGTCCCCGAGGAGCACGGCGGCCTCGGCATGAACGAGCTCGACTTCGTGCTGCTCGCCGAGGAGATCGGCTACGTGGCGCTGCCCGAGCCGCTGATCGACACCGTGCTGGTGGGCGCGCCCTGCCTGCGCGACTGCGGCAATGCCGCGCTTGCCGCCGATTGGCTGCCGAAGATAGCCGCCGGCGAGGCGAAGCTCGCGATCGGGCTCGACTGCAACCCGCTGGTGGCCGACGCGCACGTCGC
>JAGPES010000290.1 GCA_018057015.1 Pseudomonadales bacterium
GGTACAACTCGCCCAGCCCGGCCATCATCCCCGGGCTGAACACGTTCAGCGCCTCGGGCCGGGCGAAGGTGATGAGACCCACCCCGTCGCGGTTCTCGAACTCGATATCAGGCATGTGTCCTCCACAGGCGCGACGGCAGGGCCGGCGCCGGTCAGTCGTCCTGGAGCAGGGCGTCGCGCGACAGCAGAAAGCTGGCGCCATTGTAGAGGAGCACCAGCAGCGTCGCGAGCGCGAGCGTCGCCAGCGCGGCGGACCATGACGCGGCGGCACGCGTCAGCGCCTGCGGCGCAGCATGCACCGCGAAGGCAGCCGCCATCAGCGCGGCGTTGCGCGCCAGCAGCCCGCCGCTCAGCGGCACATGCGTCGCCGCGCCGGCGCAGCCGCACCCGATGTCGCGGCGCCCGCGCAGCAGGTTGATCGCGATGGCGACCGAGTAGAGCGCGAGCAGCGCGAGCATCCCGGCGGCCGCCGCCGCACGGCTTTCCCGCGGCCAGATGGCGAGCGCGACCGCACACTCGGCGACGCCCAGCGACGGCACGAGCCAGCGACCCGAACCTGCGGGCAACAGCGCGTAGGCATCGAGGGCGCGCGCGTGATCGCGCGGGTGGAACAGCTTGGCGGTACCGGCCACGGCCATCAGCCACGACAGCGCGACAGCACCCGCCGCGGCGATCAGCAAGCCGGGCTGCACGCGTGCGGCCCGCGCCACGCCCGGGCGCATTGCAAACTCATCGCGCGGGGCCGATCATGCGCTCGGATTTCCCCCCGGAGCATCACCCGCATGAACGCCGTTCCCTCCCCTTTCGATCCCGTGACCATCGGGCCGTTGCGCCTGCGCAACCGTTTCATCAAGTCCGGCGCCAACGAGGCGATGTGTCTCGAGGGCGCGCCCACGCGCGCGCTGGTCAAGCACCACCGTGATCTTGCCGCAGGCGGTGTCGCGCTGACAACGGTGGCTTACGTCGCGGTGAGCGAGGTCGGTCGTACGCTGCCCAACCAGATCTGGATGCGCCCGGAAATCCTCCCGGACCTGCGCGTGCTCACCGACGCGGTTCACGCCGAGGGCGGCGCGATATCGGCGCAGATCACGCACGGGGGCAGCTTCGTCACCGGCGTGAAGGTCCGGGGCGCGACCATGAGCTCGGTGTCGGGTTTCAACAAGGCAGGCCTGCTGGCGGGAAACTGGCGCCGGCGCGCCATGAATGCCGGCGACATGGAGCTGGTGACACGGCAGTTCGTCGACACCGCGAGGCTCGCGCGCGAAGCGGGCTTCGACGCGGTCGAGCTGCACATGGGCCACGGCTACCTGCTGAACCAGTTCATCTCGCCGCTCGACAACGCGCGCAGCGACGAATACGGCGGCAGCGCGGAGAATCGAGCGCGTTTCCCGGCGCGGGTGCTGGCCGCGGTGAAGGAAGCGGTGGGGACCGATCTCGCGGTGATCGCCAAGATCAACGTGGCTGACGGCACCAGGCGCGGCGCGAACGCCGACGACGCCGTGGTCACGGCCCGCGCGCTGGAGCGCGCCGGCGCCGACCTGCTGGTGCTGTCGGGCGGACGCAACGTGGAGTCGACCTGGTTCATGTTCGGCAGCCTCGTCGACCAGGAAGAGATGGCCCGGGTGCTGAGCGGCGATGCGTTGGCGCGCTTCGCAATCAGGCTGAGTTCGCTCGGCGCGCCGCGCGCGATGGCGTTTCGCGAGATGTACTTCCTGGAGCACTCGCGCAAGGTGCGCGCGGCGGTACGCATGCCGCTCGCCTACCTGGGCGGCGTGAAGTCACTGGACAACGCCGAGCACGCGATGGGCGAGGGCTTCGATTGCGTCGTGATGGCGCGGGCGCTGATCCACGACACGGGACTGGTGAACAGGTTCAGGAGCGGCGAAACCCGGCAGTCGGGCTGCACCAGCTGCAACCGCTGCGTCGCCTATATCTACCATCCCGCGGGAACGCGCTGCGTGGAAAACCCGCCGAACGATCCGGCGCTCAACGTGGTGCGCGCCGCAGCGGCGGATTGAGGCAGGAAGGGGAAGCCCGCCGCTTGGCGGGCGACTGGCGGCGGACGCCGGCTGCCCGACGGGCTGGAAGCTGCCCGGCACGTCCGTGTGCATCGGGCGCGGGGCAACAACTATTTCTTCGCTGCAGGCTTCTTCGCGGCAGGCTTCTTCGCGGCAGGCTTCTTCGCTGCAGCCTTTTTCACCGCCGGCTTCTTCGCTGCCGCTTTCTTGGCGGCAGGCTTCTTCGCTACGGCCTTTTTCGCCGCGGGCTTCTTCGCTGCCGCGGGTTTTTTCGCTGCTGCAGGCTTCTTGGCCGCGGCCTTTTTCGCAGCCGGTTTCTTCGCTGCTGCGGGTTTCCTTGCTGCGGCCTTCTTCGCTGCAGGCTTCTTCGCCGGTTTCTTCGCTGCCATCGGTTGTCTCCCGTTGCTGATGGATAGGAATCCATGCAGATTCCACTCACTGTCTATAGCACATGCCACACCAGCGCGCGGGTAAATTTTGCGCAAACCGCCGTGCGCGGGAAACAGGTGTCACGGCGCAGGACGGAAAACCGGCGCGCGGAACGGCGCTCGCCTGGTCGGCTCCAGCATGCGGAAGCACAGTTCCAGCGGCATGTCGCAGCGCAGTGCGGTGAAATCGCAATCGACGATCTGCGTCACGAGACGCACGCCGGGTTCGCAATCGAGGCTCACCAGAGCCGGTGCGTACGGTGGCGCGAAATCGGGGTTGATCGGCGCGCGCACCACCGACCATGCCACGAGCCTCGCCGCGCCGTGCACCTCGCGCCACTCGACATCCGTGCCGGCGTGCGGATACCACGTGCAGCGCCCGCTGGCACGATCGTAGGGCAGCACCAGCCTGCCCTGGCGCGCGGCATTCCAGAACGGCGCGGCCAGCGCGTCATCGCTGTGGGGACCGAAAGTCGACATGCTCAGGCTCTCCGCATGATCAGTGTTGCCGCCTCTTCGGCGGTGAATCCTCCGTACAGGCCGACGCGCGCGTCGCTCACCTGGTTCGCCGCCTCGCCGCGCAACTGGCGCACGATTTCCACGACGTGCGCAATGCCGAGCACGTAGGCGTGCGACATCAGGCCGCCGTGCGTGTTGCACGGCAGCCCGCCCTGGCTGCGCGGGCGATCGAAACCCAGGCGCCCGCCCGAGACGAAGGCACCGCCCTCGCCCTTGGCGCAGAAACCCATGTCCTCGATCATCATCAGCGCGGTGATCGAGAAGCAGTCGTAGAGCGCGATCACGTCGATGTCGCCGGGCTTCATGTCGGCCATCGCGAAGGCCCACGGGGCGGCAAAGGTCTGTGGCGTCGCGGTGAGCAACTTCTGCTGCGAGATGTAGGGGGCGTTGTCTATCACGCCGCGTCCGACGCCCTCGACGACGATGGGCGCGTGCGGCATGTCGCGCGCGCGCTCCGGCGTGCTCATCACGAAGGCCGCCGCGCCGTCGGAGACGAGGCAGCAATCCTCCATGCGCAGGGGGTCCGCCAGCATGGGCTTCGCCAGGTACTGTTCGATGCTCAGCGTCTTCGCGCGCATAACCGCGCCCGGATGCCCGTTGGCATGGCGGCGGAACGTCACCGCGAGCTCGCCGAGCTGCTCCGGCGTGGTGCCGTAATCGTGCATGTGGCGGCAGGCCTGCGTCGCCATGTAGACCGGCTGCGGGTACCAGCCGAAGGGCACCTCGAAGAGGGCCTTCATCGGCTCGTTGGCGTGGTAGTCGCCGGGCGTCCCGGTGCCGGCGGCACGGCGCGAGGCCCAGTCGACCGCGAACACGTTGACGATGTGACGCGCCTGGCGCGTGCGCAGCGCTTGCGCCGCCTGCTCGGGGCAGGTCGCGGCCCAGACCATGGCGCCGCCCTCGCCGCTGTACCACATCGGGTGCGAGGTGCCGAAGTGCGCATGGAAGTCTTCCGGCATCAACTGGTCGGCGACGTTCGCGGTGGACATGAGCCCGTCGATATCGGCCGGCGCGAGGCCGGCGTCGGCAATGGCATTCCCGACGGCGACCAGCGCCATCTCCTTCGCCGTGCGGCCCGAGGGGCCGCTGTACTCCGATTCGCCCACGCCGACAATAGCGACCTCGCCGCGCACGTCCGGTATCTCCCGGGCGCGGCCCCAGTCGAAGCTGCCGGCACGCTGGCGCAATTGCCCGATGCCCTGTACACCCATCCGCTCGCCCCCTGGCCCGTGGCCATTCGCCGCGGTCCGCGCCATGCGGGCCGCCGATAAAAAAACAATTGAAGTATAAGGTTTTCTTGTGGAAACTGAACAGACCGACGAACCACAGGAGAGGAGAGCCCCCGATGAACGACGCCGCAGCCTCGCGCTCATCCCTGCCCGGCCACTGGTTCTCGCAGAACCCCGACAAGGCCTGGGGCGAGAAGTTCTTCCTGGCTTCATTCCGTTCTGGTTCGTGTACAACCTGGCGATGCAGAAGATGGGATGGCTGGATACCGGCAACTTCTGGAACATCACCCAGAACCTGCTGATGTGGATTCCCTACTGCGTGCTGCTGCCGTGGTTCCTGCGGCGCAACTCCGGCATCGCCTGGCACCGCAGCTACTGGTTCAAGTTCAATGTCTTCATGTTCTGGTGGATCGTTCTCGCCACCTATTTCCACACGGAATACTTCTTCGACGTGCTCGGCATGCGCTATCGCTTTCCCGAGGTCACGCTGTACCTGGACTCCGCGCTGGTCGGCCCCGACGAGGCCACTGCGCTCGCCGAGCACAAGAAGGTTCCGCCCTCCATGTACTTCAACGCGACTGCCTTTTTCATCGTCTACCACGCCAGCGCCGTGGTGCTGATGCGCCGCATCCGCAGCATGACCTTCGGCTGGGCGCCGCTGGCACGCACGCTGTCATGGGCGATGATCGTGGGTGCGGTGTCGCTGCTGTCTCG
>JAGPES010000291.1 GCA_018057015.1 Pseudomonadales bacterium
CGATTCGAGCTCGCGATCCACCTTGACGCGGATCTCGTGCTCGATCTTGACGTTGAGGTTGATCGTGATCGGCTTGTCGGGCGCCTCGACCTTCACCGTCGGCGTGCAGGCGGCCACGGCCAGCAGTGCGGGCAGCAACAGGGCGCAGTTGCGCAATCTCATCGGGCTCTCCTCCTGTGGGTCGCCAGTCATGGCGACTGCAGCAACCGGGAAGGCACCTGCAGGCACGAATGCCGCCTCGAAAAATCCCCGGCTACGTGCGCTGCTCGAGCCACTCGCTGATGCGGTCGCCCGCGGTCAGGCTGCGCAACAGGGTGCGCAAGTTGGTCTCGATAGTCAAATTGAGGTGCACCGGGCGCTTCGCGTCCAGGTCGGGGTTGCGCCCGCGGATACGGGCCGCCAGCGCGAGCTGGCCGTCTGCGGCGTAATCGAGCGTTGCATCCAGGGTGTCGAACTCCAGGTTCGACAGGGCCTTGCGGCTGAGCGCGATCTGCGGCGATTCGTCCGCGGGCGGAGTGACCGGGCGATAGCGGATCACGCCGGGCGCGGTGCTGTGCATCTCGCCCTGGCGTACGGTCAGGGTCCCGCCCTCGATGCGTAGCGGGATCGTGCCGTCGAGCACGCCGGTGAGCGTCAGCTCCGGGTCGTCCAGCAGCTTGCCGATGCGCTCGAGATCGATCGCGCGCAGGCTGACGCTGGTATCGATCGGCGCCGCTCCGAGAGGGCCGATGGTCGCGGCGTCGAAGCGGCCGCCGAAGAGCTCACCGGCCACGTCGTGCAGTGACCAGCCGGGCGCGTCGTGGCGCAGCGTCGCCCGCAGCCGGTCCAGCGTGATGCCGGCGTTGACGCTTTCGACGGTGCAGGGCATCCCGGCGAACGCGCCGATGACGCCGTCTTCGAGCGTGAGCGTAAATGGCGCGCAGTCGAGCCCGGCGACGCCCACTCCCGCGACGATCCCGGCGATCCGCCGCGCGCTGGCGTCGATCGTGACGCGCAGGTGGTCGGCCGTGCCGCGCACACCAGCCGTGGCACGCAGCTCGCCGGCCAGCAGATCGCCGGGCACCAGTGTCTGCTTCGGACCGAGCAGGGAGCGCAACAGCCCCTTGCCCCAGTCCCAGCCGGTGGAGTCCAGCGCCAGGGTGGCGCGGTAGCCGGTATCGGCGAAGCTGTACGCGCCCTGCCAGGCGAGCAGCTTTCCCGGCCTGGCGCGGGAGAGAGTGCCCTTGACGCGCAGCGTGTCCGGGTTCGCGTCGAAGGTGGTGTCGAGCTCGAGCGCCTTCAGCACGTCGACGCCGCGGCGCAATTCGAGCGTGCCGTCGAGCTTCGCGCCCCGCTTCGCGCCATTGGCGGTCAGTCGGGTCAGGCGTCCGTGCAGCGCGGCGCGCGACGCGCTGCCCGCGTGCGCGATCGCGGCGGCTATTTGCGTGTCGGGCAGCGCGAGCGCTTCGGCGCCCGCGCGCCACAGCGTGCCCTGCGCCAGCGTCAGCTGCAGATCCTCCAGCGTCCACGCCGCTTGCGTCAGCCCGCGCAACTGCAGCGCGCCGCCGGCCGTGTCGAGCTGCTCGGGCGCGAACGCCGCGTCGAGCGCCAGCGTGAGCGGTGCGTCCATTGCGAGCGTCGCGCCGTCGAGCCCGGCATCGCACGCGGCGATCTGCAGCGTCGATCTCAGGGACTGTGTGGTCTCCAGCCGGCCCGAGCAATGCCAGTTCGCCTCGCCGCGCGGCGTGCCCGCCTTGCCGCCGAGCTCCAGCGTCGCCGTGGCAAGCGCGCCGCTGCCCTCGAACAGGTCACTGCTGCCTCGCGCGGCCAGCTGGAGCCCGTCGAGCGCGATGCCGGCGGCCTGCAGCGCCGGAGCCTGTGCCTCGAGCTGCCAGTCGGCACCGGCCGCCGTCGCCTGCAGCAGTAGCGTGCCGCTCGGCGCAGCGGCGGTTTCGCCGCGCCAGTCGAGCAGCCAGGCGCGGGGCGTGTCGGGATGCGGCTGCCACTGCAGCGCGAGCGGTGGGAAGTCCCCGATGCGCAGCGTGGCGTTGCCGCTCGCGCCGCCGTCGGTCGCTTCGATGCGACCCTCGAGCAGTCGCTCGCCGTCGCTGTCGTCGATGCGCAATTGCTCGCTTGCCGCGCTCATGCGCGCCACCAGCGGCCACCAGGCGGCGAGCCAGAAGCGCGGCAGCAGCGCGGCGTTCTCCGGCGTGCCCGGCCCCGGTGGCGCGAGCCCCACGCTGATTGCGCGCATGGTGAGCCACTGCGGTTCGACCTTGAGTGGCCAGATGCCGGTGATGCGCCAGAACCAGCTGGCATGCTCTACGCGCAGCCGCGCGCCGCCGGCGTCCAGCGCGAGCAGTTGCAGGCGCCCGCCGACGGCGGACACCCGCAGTCCGCGCAGTTCGCCGAGCGTGATGCCCGGCGGCAGGCGCGCGTTGAGCGCGGCGATGAAGGTTTCGGGGTGCTGGCGCAGCCAGAGCGTCAGCGCCAGCGCAACCAGCAGCGCGGCGACACAGGCGAGCAGGACGGAGCGGAACCGGGGCCGGATCATGCGCCGATTGTGCCCGGTTTGCCCGCTCCGCGCGCGGCGGCTGGTGTCGCGTTTCTGCGCCGGGGCTCAGCCGCGCTGCGAGGAGATGTTGCCGCCATCGACGACGATCTCCGCCGCCGTGACGTAGCTTGCCTCGTCGGACATCAGGAAACGCACCACGGTGGCGATCTCGCGCGGCACCCCGATGCGCCCCAGCAGGATCCGTTTCGTGAAGGCCTGGTCGGAAAGCGTGTCGAGCACCGGCTGCATCATCGGCGTGCGGATCTGGCCTGGCGAGACGGAGTTGACGCGTACGCCGTCGCGCCCGAGGTCGTCGGCGAGCGAGCGCACCAGCGACAGCATGCCGCCCTTCGAGGCGGTGTAGGCGGGGTTCATCCAGTTGCCGAGCGTGGCATTGATGGAGGCGATGCCGACCACGGCCGAGCCGGCATTCGCCGCCAGGTCGGCGCGGATCGCCTTCACCACGAAGGGCAGCGCGCGCAGGTTCACGTTGAGCACGGCGTCCCACTGCGCGACCGCGAGATCTTCCAGCGGGATGGCCATCGACACGCCGGCGGCGTGCACGAGCCCGCCGATGGAGGTCAGCGCGACGCGCGTTGCCGCGACGGCGGCAGCGATGCCGTCCGTGCCGCACAGGTCGATGCCAAGGCCGACGGTCGGCACGCCGAAGCGCGCGGCGATGTCGCTGGCGGCGCGCCCGGCGTCGGCAGCGCGCAGATCCCAGATCGCGACCGGGCGCCCGACGGCGGCGAGTGCCTCGGCCGATGCGAGGCCGATGCCGGAGGCGCCGCCGGTGACGATCACGCCGCTGCGCGGCGAGTGGGATGTTGCTGGGTTCACGAGGTGTTCTCCATGTCCGGATGGTCGGGGCCGCGCAGGATCGCCGCTGACCGGTGTTTGCGTCAACGGTTGCCCGGGCATGCGCGCCGTACGGGTGCTGCAAGTCCGGGCCGGCGTGCCGTACACGGGCACCGGCAGGTGTCACGACGCGGCGTGCTGGGTTAACGTGACGCCATGCCAGTCTCGGGACGACGAATGGGTTTCATCAGGCAGAACAGCAAGGCGCTGCAGCGCCGGGTCGGTGACTGGGTCGACCGGGGTCTCGACCGCCATGTGCGGCTGGCCGTGACCGGCCTGTCGCGCAGCGGCAAGACGGCGTTCATCACGGCGCTGGTCAACCAGCTCGAGCATGCCTGCGACGACGCGCGTCTGCCGCTGTGGGACGTTGCGCGCTCCGGACGGCTGCTCGGGGTGCGCCGGGTCGGGCAGCTGAACGCGCACATTCCCTCGTTCGCCTACGAGCGCGGGCTCGAGCGGCTGTTCGGCGAGCCGCCGGCCTGGCCGGAGCCCACGCGCGGGGTGGCCGAGATCCGGCTCGAGATCCGCTACCGGCCTACCGGGGCGCTGCGGCGGCGCCTGTCGGAAACGGCCACGCTGTACCTCGATATCGTCGATTACCCCGGCGAGTGGCTGCTCGACCTGCCGCTGCTCGAACTCGATTACGGGCAGTGGAGCGCGTCGGTGCTGGCCGCGCTGCGCGATCCCGTGGTGCGCGAGCTGGCCGCGCCGTGGCTGGCGCTATCGCTGAGCGCGGAGCAAGCCTTCGACGAGCGCGTCGTGGCGCAGCTGGCGCAGGCTTACACCGCGTTCCTGCACGCCTGCAAGGATCGCCTTGGGCTCAGCCTGATCCAGCCCGGGCGCTTCGTGCTGCCGGGGGAATACGTCGGCGCGCCGATGCTGCAGTTCGTGCCCTGGGCCTGGCACGAACCGGTCGCCGAACCGGCCGAGGGCAGCATGTACGCCACGCTCGCGCATCGCTACGAGCAGTACAAGCGCCACCTCGTGCGTGGCTTCTACAAGGAGCATTTCTCGGGCTTCGACCGGCAGATCGTGCTGGTCGACTGCCTGCAGGCGCTGAATGCCGGCTCCGGCGGTTTCGAGGACATGCGTCGCGCCATAGGGCGGATCATGCAGAGCTTTTCCTACGGCAAGAGCAGCTGGTGGCGACGGCTGTTCGTGCCGCGCATAGACCGGCTGCTGTTCGTGGCGAGCAAGGCCGACCACGTGACGCCTGACCAGCACTACAACATGGTGTCGCTGCTGCAGCACATCGTGCAGAGCGCGCGCGGGCAGGCGCGCTTCGAGGGCGTGACTACCGACTGCCTGGCGATCGCCGCGGTGCGCGCGACGGAGGCGGGTACGGGGCGCCACGGTGGCGTGGAATTGCCGGGTATCCGCGGGCATGGTCTCGACGGCGAGGCGCTGTTCGTCGCCCCGGGGCGGGTGCCGCCCGAGCCGCCCGACGACGCCTGGTGGCGCCAGCGCGAGGCCGCCTTCGATGCCTTCCGACCGCTGCGCATGGTGCACGGA
>JAGPES010000292.1 GCA_018057015.1 Pseudomonadales bacterium
AGCTCAACCAGCGCATCGCCACCAGCAACTGAGCCCGGGAGTTCAGCGCACCGGTTCGCGCAGGGTCACGAATTCCTCGGCCACGGTCGGATGGATGCCGATGGTGGCGTCGAACACGCGCTTGGTCGCGCCCGCCTGCAGCGCCACCGCCATGCCCTGGATGATCTCGCCGGACTCGGGCCCGACCATGTGCACGCCGAGCACGCGGTCGCTCTCGCCGTCCACCACCAATTTCATGAAGGTCTGTTCCGGATTGCCGCTCAGCGTGTGCTTCAGCGCCCGGAAACGGGTGTGGTACACCAGCACCGCGGGATGACGCGCGCGCGCCTGCTCCTCGCTCAGCCCCACCGTGCCCACCGCCGGTTGCGAGAATATCGCGGTCGGCAGGTTCTCGAGGCTGACGCTGCGCTTCTCGCCCAGGAACAGCGTGCTCGCCAGCGCCATGCCCTGGGCGGTGGCGAGCGGCGTCAGCTCCGGACCGCCGATCACGTCGCCGATGGCGTGGATCGAGGGCACCGAGCTCTGGTAATACGCGTCGACGACGATCGCGCCGTTCTCGTCGAGTTGCACGCCGCAGGCCTCCAGGCCGAGATCCCGCGTCAGCGGCCGTCGGCCCGTCGCGTACAGCACCAGGTCCGTCTCCAGCCGCGAGTCGTCGCCGAGCAGCACCCCGAGACTGCCGTCCGGGCGCTTCTCCACCGCCTCGACGCGGGTGTCGAAGCGCAGCTTCACGCCTTTCTTGGGCATTTCCCCGGCCAGCGTTTCGCGCAGGTCACGGTCGAAATGGCGCAGGAACAGCGGGCCGCGGTAGAGCAGCTCGGTCTGCACGCCCAGGCCGTTCAGGATGCCGGCGAATTCCACCGCGATGTAGCCGCCGCCGACCACCACCGCGCGTCGCGGCAGCCGCTCCAGGTGGAAGGCCTCGTTGGAGGTGATCACGTGCTCGCGCCCCGGGATCTCGGGCACGAACGGCCAGGCGCCGCTCGCGACCAGGATGTGGCGTGCGCGGTAGCGCCGCTCGCCGACCGCAACCGTGCCGGGGTCGACCACACGCGCGCGGCCCTCGATCAGCGTGACGCCCTTGCTCTCGAGCAGGTTGCGGTAGATCCCGTTCAGCCGCGCGATCTCGCGATCCTTGTTCTCGCGCAGCCGCGGCCAGTCGAAGGCCGCCGCGCCGAGCTGCCAGCCGAAACCGGCGGCGTCGTGAAAGTCCTCGGCGTAGTGCGCGGCGTGCACGAACAGCTTCTTGGGCACGCAGCCGACATTGACGCAGGTGCCGCCGACATAGCGCTCCTCGGCCACCGCGACGCGGGCGCCGTAACCGGCCGCGATGCGTGCGGCGCGCACGCCGCCCGACCCGGCGCCGATCACGAAGAGGTCGAAATCAAGGGTGTCCATGGCATTCGCCCGTGGCCTGCAAAGCCGCGGATTGTGCCAGAAGCGGGACGCCGGCGGAGGCGTATGTGCGTGCGGCGCGCGCCCGGGCGCTCAGGCGTTGATGTCCAGGCGTCCCTGGGTGCGCCGGTCGCGCCGGGCGCGCAGATCCAGCGCCGCGCGCCGCTGCTCGGTGCGGGTGCGCCGCTCCGGCACCACGCGACGCTCGACGCGCGGGTGCCCGGGATCGGAGGGTATGGGGTCGACGCGCGCCGACTGCTTCACGCGCAACTCGTCGTCTAGCGCGGCCGCCGGCGGGGTCGCGACGGGAAGTACGCGGGGAATGTCGATGCTCATGGCTGGACTCCGTGAGGCAGCACTGCTCAGGCAGTGTTTAATCGGCCGCGCACGCGCCAACTTGAGGATTTTGTTTGAATTAATTCAATCAAATCAACAAGTTCTGCTAGTTACTTAACAAACTTAAAGTTGATTCTAGCTTTCGGCCGCCGGCCGGAACCAGTTCAGGCGTTCGTGCAGGCTCACGACCGTGCCCACGATCGCCAGCGTGGGCGCGTGGAACCGCGCCGCGCGCAGCCGCCCGGGCATCTCGCGTAGCGTCGAGATCAGCACCCGTTGCGCCGGCGTGGTGCCCTGTTGCACCAGCGCCACCGGGGTGGACTCCGGCATGCCGTGCGCAATCAACCGCTCACAGATGACGGGCAAGCCGACCAGGCCCATGTAGAACACCACGGTCTGCTGCGCTCGTGCCAGCTCGGGCCAGTCGAGGTCGATGCTGCCGTCCTTGAGGTGCCCGGTCACGAAGCGCACCGACTGCGCGTGGTCGCGGTGCGTGAGCGGGATGCCGGCGTAGGCGGCACAACCCGAGGCCGCGGTGATGCCCGGCACGACCTGGAACGGGATCCCCGCGGCGGCCAGGTGCTCGATCTCCTCGCCGCCACGCCCGAAAATGAACGGATCGCCGCCCTTGAGGCGCAGCACCCGCTTGCCCTCGCGCGCATGCCGGGCCAGCAGCGCGTTGATATCCGGTTGCGGCACCGCGTGCTCGCCGCGGCGCTTGCCGACGTAGAGGCGCTCGGCCTCGCGCCGCACCAGCGCGAGCACCGGGGCGCTGACCAGGCGGTCGTAGAAGACCACGTCCGCCTGCTGCATCAGGCGCAGCGCGCGGAAACTGAGCAGGTCCGGATCGCCGGGTCCGGCGCCCACCAGGAAGACCTCGCCGCGCGGCGCGCCCCCCAGCCCGGCCACGGTGTCCTGCAGCAGGCGCTGCGCGCCGGCCTCGTCGCCCGCCAGCACGCGCTCGGCCACCGGCCCCTCGAGCAGCTGCTCCCAGGCGCGCATCCGCAGGCCGGGATCGGGCACGCGCTCGCGCAGCCAGCCGCGCCGTGCGCCGAGGAAATCCGCTAACCGCCCCAGGCCTGCAGGCAGCATGGCTTCCAGCCGCGCCCGCAGGCTGCGCGCCAGCACCGGCACGCGCCCGCCGGTCGAAAAGGCCACGATCACCGGCGAGCGGTCGACCACCGCGGGCAGGATGAAGTTGCAGAGTTCGGGACGATCGGCCACGTTGACCGGCACCCCGCGCGCACCGGCCTCGCGGTGCACCGCGGCGTCGACCTCGGTCACGCCGGTTGCCACGATCACCAGGGAGGCGCCGTCGAGGTGCCGCGGCGCGAACGGGGCGACCTCGCAACTGCCGCCATGGTGCGCGGCCAGCTCCGCGAGCGCGGGCAGGATGGCCGGGGCCACCACGCGCGGCTGCGCGCCCGCCTGCACCAGCAGCTCGGTCTTGCGCAGCGCGACCTTGCCACCACCCACGACGAGCGCGGTGCGCCCGCGCACGTCGAGGAAGACCGGGAGGTAGTCCACGACGTGCCTCAGGGGTCCAGGATCGTGGCCGCGCCGTTCATCCACGGCCGCAGCGCCGACGGCACCGTGACGCTGCCGTCGGCGTTCTGGTAGTTCTCGAGGATCGCGACCAGCGTGCGGCCGACCGCGAGCCCGGAGCCGTTCAGCGTGTGCAGCAGCTCCGGCTTGCCGGTCTCGGGATTGCGCCAGCGCGCCAGCATGCGGCGCGCCTGGAAATCGCCCATGTTGCTGCACGAGGAGATCTCGCGGTACTTGTCCTGCCCCGGCAGCCACACCTCGAGGTCATAGGTCTTGCGCGCCGCGAAGCCCATGTCGCCGCCGCAGAGCACCATCTTGCGATACGGCAGCCCGAGCCGGCGCAGCACGGCCTCGGCGTGCCCGGTGAGTTCCTCCAGCGCGGCGACGGACTGCTCCGGGCGCACCAGCTGCACCAGCTCGACCTTCTCGAACTGGTGCTGGCGGATCATGCCGCGCTGGTCCTTGCCGTAGCTGCCCGCCTCGCTGCGAAAACACGGCGTGTGGCAGACCATGCGCCGCGGCAGCGCGGCGGCGTCCTCGACGATGGCATCGCGCGCGAGGTTGGTGACCGGCACCTCGGCCGTGGGGATCAGGTAGTAGCCCTCCTCCACGCCGAGGCGGAACAGGTCCTCGGCGAACTTCGGCAGCTGCCCGGTGCCGAACAGCGCGTCGGCATTCACCATGTACGGCACGTTCAGCTCCTCGTAGCCGTGCTCGCCGGTGTGCAGGTCCAGCATGAACTGGATCAGCGCGCGGTGCAGCCGCGCGATCGCGCCGCGCAGCACCACGAAGCGCGAGCCGGTCAGCCGCGCGCCAGCGTCGAAATCCATCGCCGCGCCGCGCGCGCCGAGATCGACGTGGTCGCGCACCGGGAAATCGAAGGCGCGCGGCGTGCCCCAGCGCGCGAGCTCGACGTTCTGTTCCTCGCTGCTGCCCTCCGGCACGTCGGCATCGGGCAGGTTCGGGATCGTCGCGAGGAAGGCGTCGAGCTCGGCGTGGATGATCTCGCCCTCCTCGCGCACGCGCTCCAGCGCGCTGTTGACCTCCTCGATCTCCTGTCCGGCTCGCGCCTTCGCCTCCTCGACCGGCACGCCCTCGCGCACCAGCTCGCCGATGCGCTTCGAGGCCTGGTTGCGCGCCGCCTGCAGGCGCTGCGACTCCACGTCGCAGCCCTTGCGGCGCTCCTCGAGCGCGCGGTACTGCGCCACGTCCAGCGTGAAGCGCTTGCGCGCCAGCGCCCGCGCGACTTCCTCGGCATCCTGGCGCAGGGCCTTTGCATCGATCATTGCGCAATCCTCAACTGGTCCACAGCAGGCGCGCGAGCACGATTCCCGCCCACGCCCCGCCCACACACAAGCACACGCTGCCCAGCATGTAGCCGAGCGCCTGCACCACGAAACCGTTCTCCAGCAGCGTCACCGACTCCAGCGAGAAGGTCGAGAACGTGGTGTACGCACCGAGAAAGCCGACCATCGCGACGCTGCGCCAGTCGGCGTGGATCACCGCGCGCTCGGCGATCAGCACGTAGATCACGCCGATCGCGAGCGAGCCGCTGAGGTTGATCGCCAGCGTCGCGAACGGGAAGCGCGAGGACCACAGCGCATGCACCAGGT
>JAGPES010000293.1 GCA_018057015.1 Pseudomonadales bacterium
GCCGTCGACGGCGGCGAGCTCGACGCAGACGTGGCCGCGCCCCAGTTCCACGCTGAGCAGCGCGGCGAGCAGCGCGATCGCGTCATGCGCGGTGTCGGCATGGCCCGCCATCAGGCGCGCGAAATGCAGATCCACCGGGCGCAGCAGACCGGCCCCGTGCAATGCGGCGAGCGCCTCAAGCGACATCGCGGGTCTCTCCGGCAAACAGCGCGTCGAGCGCCGCGACCAGCGCGCGCGGCGGCCGGGCATGGAACACGCCGTGCGCGGGGCCGGCGCTGGCGCGCATGCCGCGCAGGTACAGGTAGTACACCCCGCCGACGTGCGTGTCGTAGTCGTAGGCGTCCCCGAGCCGCGCGCGCAGCAGCCGCGCCAGCGCCACCGTGTAGAGCGCGTACTGCAGGTCGTAGCGGTGCTCGGCTATCGAGGCGCCGAGGCGCGCCGGCGCGTAGTGCGCGAGCTCGTTGCCGAGATGGTTCGACTTGTAGTCGGCCACGTAGAAGCGGCCCTCGTGCTCGAACACCAGGTCGATGAAGCCCGTGAGCATGCCGCGGGTGCGCGCGAAGGCGAGCGGCGGCGCGGCGCGCGCCAGCGGGTCGTGCGCCGCGAGCAGCGCGTTCAGGCGCACGCAATCGAGCGGCGCCAGCGGGAACTCGAAACCCATTTCAACCACGCGCTGCGCGGGCGCCAGATCGCGCAGGCGCAGCCGCGCGCCATCCAGCGCGCAGCCGAGCACGTCGTCGATCATTGCCGTGAGCGCGGGCAGCCACTCGGCCCCGTAGCCCTCGCGCGCGAGGGAGCGCGCGAGCAGTTCGCGCGTCGCCGGGGCGTCCGCGCCGGGGGCGAACTCGATGCGCTCCAGCAGTCCGTGCAGGAAACTGCCGTGACGCGCGCCGCGCGGGAACGCGAACAGGCTGTGATCGCGCGGACGTCCGGCGCCATCGTCGGCGGCCAGTTCCGGCTGGCGGAACAGTTGCGCGGCGCGCGCGTCGGCGTGGCGCGTCAGCGCGGAATAGCTGCTCGACTGCCAGTCGCGATCGACCGGCGTATCGAAGCGGCGCGCCGCCAGCGCGGATGCGGGCGCGGCGGCGCGCGCCAGCGTGGCGAACGGCAGCGCATCGGCGTCGATCAGCACGGTGCCGGGCAACTCGCCCAGGCGCGCGATCGCCGCCCCGGCCGCGCCGTCCTCCGGCCCGGCGCCGATCAGGTGGCCGAGCGCGCTGAGCCACAACCCGCTGCGCGTGTTGTTGCCGCGTTTCGTGTCCCCGACGCCGAGCACGCACAGATGTGCCGCGCGCGTGAGCCCGACGTAGAGCAGGCGCATGTCCTCGGCGAGCCGTTCCCTTTCGGCGAGCGCCACGGTTTCGTCGCTCCTGCACAGGTCGTAGCAGGCGGCCAGCGTAGCGGGATCGTGGAAGAACGCTTCCTGCGCCGGCTTGAAGATCGGCATGAACGGCAGGTACACCACCGGGTATTCCAGCCCCTTGCTCGCGTGCAGGGTCACGATCTGCACGCGCTTCGCGTCGCTCTCGAGACGCAGCCGCTGCGCCTCCTGCTCGCCGTCGCCGCCGGCGATGCGCTCGGCCAGGCGCGCCAGCAGCGCCTCGTCGCAATCCAGGCTCTCGCGCTCGGCCTGCAGCAGCTCGACCAGGTGCAGGCAATCGGTCAGCGCGCGCTCGCCGCCTGTGGTCGCGAGCAGCCGTGCCGGTACCTCGTAGGCGAACAGCAGCCGCCGCAGCATGGTCTGCACGCCGAACAGCCGCAGCTCCTCGGCAAAGCCGATGAAACGCGCCTGCTCGCGCGCGAACGCCGTCTCGTCGCCGCGCAGCGCGTCGAGCTCCGCGGCCGTGCGCCCGAGCAGCGCACTGCCCAGCGCGGCGCGCAGCAGCCGTTCCGAGCCGGGCTCCAGCACCGCGGCCAGCAGCTGGTAGAGGTCCGCCGCCTGCGGGCTGGAATACACGCTGTCGCGGCTGCGGTACACGTGCGGGATGCCGCGCCGGTAGAGCTCGGTCGCGATCCTCTTCGCGTCCTGCCAGTCGCGCACCAGGCACGCGACGTCGCCGGGCTCGAGCCTTTTCTCGCCCAGCAGTACCCGGCCGGCGTCGGCGGCCGTCAGCAGTTCGGCCAGGTGGTTCGCGGCCGCGGCGGCGATACGCGCGCGGTACGCGCCGCCGGACATCGCGGCCGCGCTCGCCAGGTGCAGCACCGCGAGCGGCGTGACGGGCTTGCCATCGCGCCTGAGCGGCGCCTGGTCGGGAGCGCCCGAGGGCAGCACCGCGTGGAAGGGCATATCGCTGCCGGCGAGGAAGGGATCGCCGTCCCCGCGCAGCGTGAACAGCGCGTTCAGCGCCTTTACCAACGGTTCCACCGATCGGTAGTTGGTGTCCAGCGACCAGATCGCGGCGGCCTCGCGTCGCACCTGCAGGTAGGCCTGCACGTCGGCGCCGCGGAAGGCGTAGATCGCCTGCTTGGGATCGCCGACCAGGAACAGCGCCGTGTCCGCGCCGGCGTAGATCGTGGAGAACACCGCCCACTGCAGCGGGTCGGTGTCCTGGAACTCGTCGATCAGCGCGACCGGGTACTGCGTGCGGATCGCGGCGGCAAGCCGCTCGCCGCCCGGTGCGCGCAGCCCTTCGTCCAGCAACCGCAGCAGGTCCTCGTAGCCGAGCAGGCCGGTGCGCTCCTTGATCGCGGCCAGCCGCGAGCGCGCCGCATCCAGCGCGTCGGCCAGCAGGCGCGGCCACAGCGCCGCGCCGGCGACCAGCAGCGCATCGGCCAGGTCGAGCAGTTCCAGCTCCGGCAGCGCGTTGCCTTTCCTTTTCGTCAGCTCCCTCGCGAGACTGCTGCGCGCGACGCCGTCGATTGTCGCCCGGTCCAGCAGGGCATCGCCCGCCGCCGCGGCATCGAGTCGCGCCAGCGCCCGGGCGAGCGCGGTGCGCCCGCCCTTGTTCAGCGCGGTGCCGGCGAGCGCCTCGCGCGCCACCTCGGCGTTGGCGCGCCACCAGGCCAGCAGCTCCGACCCGGCCGCAGCGATATCCGCCAGCATCGCGTCCCAGTCCTGCGCCGGCACGTTGCACAGCTGCAGTCCCTGCTTGCCGAGCAGGCGGCGCACGGTCGCGACGAATTGCTCGCTGTCCCCGGCCGCCAGCAGCAGCGCGCCCGGCAGTGGCGGCAGCGGGTAGACGCGCTCGCGCCAGATGTCGCGGATGGCCTCGGCGACCACGGTCGCGTCGTTCTCCGAGATCTCCGCGGCGAAGGAAATCCGGCTCTCGAAGGCGTTGCGGTTCAGCATGCGGCTGGCGAAGCCGTGGATGGTGAAGATGCTCGCGAGGTCGAGCTCCATTTCCGCGAGCCGCAGCCGCCGGGTGTCTTCCGCCCGGTCGTTGCTCGCGGCGAGCAGCGTCGCGATCACGACGTCGTTTTCGGGCGCCACGCCCGTCTCGAAGGCCTCGCGCGTCGCGCGCAGCCGCTTGCGGATGCGCCCGCGCAGTTCCTCGGTCGCGGCTTTCGTGAAGGTCACGATCAGGATGTCCTGCACGCGGCGCGGCGGCACCGGGCCAGTGTCGGAGCCGGCGTGGCCGAGCAGCAGGCGCAGCACGATGCTGGTGATGGTCCAGGTCTTGCCGGTCCCCGCGCTGGCCTCGATCAGGCAGCGTCCGGCGAGCGGCAGGGTGCAGGCGTCGAGGCGGATCACGCGGTGGGCTCCCCGGCTTTGCCCTCGGCCGCGAGCAGCGGTGCGAAGACGCGCCCGGCGAGCGCGGCGAATTCCTCGCCGAGCGCAGCCTCCGCGTCAGCGAAGGCGCGGGCGATATAGGCGTTGCTGCCCTCGCCGCTGTGGCCGAATCCGTCCTCGAAGGCCGCGCGCGCCTTCACCAGCGCGCCGTCCGCATCGCGCTTGTGCAGCAGTTGCCGTGCGAAGGCCCAGGCGCTCTTCGGAAACAGCGGCAGCGGGCGGCGCAAACCCTCGCCGTAGATCGCGAGCAGATCGGCGAGACATTCGATCGCCGCGGCTGGCGCCAGCAGCGACAGTTCGACGCGCTCGTCCTCGTGGTGCAGCTCGCTGGGTGCGGCGACCAGCCCGGCGGCGCAGCAGCACAGGTGCGTGATCCAGAACTGCAGCCGCGTCGCGCCGTTGGCCTTCGATGCGCTCAGCTGGCGCAGCGCGCCGCCGCGCAGGTTCGCGACCGTGCCGTGCAGCCGCATGTCGGCGACGCCGAGCGTGAATTCCGCACTCAGGGGCTCCAGCGCCGCCCAGGCTTCGGCCGTCGCCACCAGCGCGGCGCTCCTGGCGAGTTGCGTGTCCAGTGCGAGCTGCCCGGCCTGGCCGTGCGGCAGCTTGCCGGCGGCGGCGAAGCGCAGGGCGCAGGCCCCGGTGTCGCCGCCCTCGAGCGCGGTGGCGAGCAGTTCGTCGCGCAGCGCCCAGGCCGCCAGCGCGTCGAGCGCGAAGGGCTCGCTGTCCGCGGCCATATCTTCGGCCTCCTCGAAGCGCACGCCGAGACGGACGTTGAAGAAACCCTGGCAGGGATTGCGGAAGAAGCGCAGCAGCTCGGCCAGCGTGAGCTCCTCGAGCGCGAGTTCCGGCAAGGGCGCGGGGCAGAACGGCACCGGCGTGGCCCCGGCGCGAGCAGCCGGCAGCCATTCGTGGCGATAGCTGAACAGCGCGCCGCCGGGCTCGAAATAACCGGCGTGAAAAGGCTTCAGGCAGTGGCGGCGGGTGAGGGACGCCGCCGCCGGGCCGCTGCCATCGGCCGCGGTCCAGTGTCGGTCGATGTAGTCGCGCAGCTCGCACACGGGCAGGGCGGGCTCGCGTTCGTCATTGCTGCGCTCGTCGCGCGCCACGTAGCTGAGGTAGAGGCAGTCGCGCGCCGAGAGCAGCGCTTCGAGGAACAGG
>JAGPES010000294.1 GCA_018057015.1 Pseudomonadales bacterium
GGTCGGCGGCAAGGGTACCCATCGTCACGCGTGCTACCGATAATCGATCGCAAAAGCAAGGATCGACACGCAGACCGGAGCCCCGCCATGCATCCGCCCTCGTTCACCGACTCCGAGTGCATCCAGCTGGTGACGCGGCGGCGCAACGGCGCCGAAGTGGCGACACCGGTGTGGTTCGTGCTGTGGCGAGACATGGCCTGCCTGCGCACGGCGACGCGCTTCGGCAAGGTGAAGCGCCTGCATGACGATCCCGCGGTGCGCTACGCGCCCTGCGACTGGGACGGCAACGTGAGCGGCCCGTGGCTGGAGGGCCGCGCGGAGCTGATTGCCGCAACCGACGAGCGCGCCGCCGTGATCGACCGGCTGCTGGACGAGAAATACGGCGAGCGACGCGCACAGATGAGCCGCCTGATGCAGACCGAAGGCATGGAGCCGGTGTTCATCGCGATCACGCCGCAGGCGCGATGAGCCTCGGTGCGCGCTTGCCGCAGCCCCTCAGCCGAAATCGTCGCTCGAGGGCAGCTCAGCCATGCGGATCAGGCGGCTGTCGTCCACCGCGGCCTGGCGGTGCAGCACCGCCACCCGGTAACCGGGATCGGTCACCATCTCCAGGAAGGCCGCGGCCGTGGGATAGCGCGCGATGAACGCGATGTCCCAGCGTTCGTCGGGCGGCCCGATCACCACCTGCTCGGGGCGTCCACGCCACACGATGCGTCCGCCGACGCGCTGGAACACGGGGCCGCTTGCGCGCGAGTACGCCGCATAGGCGGCATTGCCGCTGCCACCGCTCCCGTCCGGGTACGCGGCCTGCGCGCGCAGCCGGACCAGGTTCAGCATCAGGATCGGGGTATCGCGCGGCAGCGCCTTGAACGCGGCGAAATGCTCGCGGCTCGGGTCGACGTGGTGTGACATGCTGGTGTCCGCTCGACGGGTGTGGTGCGAGTATATCGGCTCGCGCCCGCGACCACGACCGGTTGCAGTTCAATCCGGATCGTTCGGCTGGACGTGTATCATCGCCCGGTTCGGCGTCGTGTTGTCCGCGGCCAGAAGACAGTTGGGGAGGAATGAGCGCGCATGAGCGATACGCCGGTCCGCAGGGGCCTGCCGCGACAGCGTATCCGGGCAGTGCTGGCGGTCACGCTGGCGACGGCGACGGTGTCGTTCGACGGCAGCATCCCCAATGTCGCGCTGCCGACGATCGCGCGCGAACTCGGGGTCGCGGGCTCCAGCGCGGTGTCGATCATCTCCACCTACCAGATCACCCTCGTGGTCACGCTCCTTCCCTTCGCGGCGCTCGCCGAGCGCATAGGGCACCGCAGGACGCTGCGGATCGGGCTCATGCTGTTCATCGCGGGCGGGCTGCTGTGCACCCTGGCGCGTACCCTGCCCGTCCTCGTCGCGTTGCGCATCTGCCAGTCACTGGGCGCGGCGGCCGTGCTGAGCATCGGCGCCGCGCTGATCCGTTCGCTGTATCCGCCCGAATGGCTTGGCCGCGGGCTCGCGCTAAACACGCTGATCTCGACCGCCACGATGTCGCTTGCACCCACGGTCGGCGGGCTCATGCTGTCGGTGCTGCCCTGGTACTGGCTGTTCGCGATCGGCGTGCCCACGACCGTCGCGGCGCTGCTGCTCTGCGGCATCATCCCGGAGAGCGAAAAACGTGACACGCCCTTCGACATTCCCGGCGCGATCTATTGCATGGCAAGCTTCGGACTCGTGTTCGCGGGGATAGAAAGCGCGGTGCACGGTGCCGCGCCCCTGCTCACGGCGGCGCTGTTCGGGCTCGGCGTGCCGGTGGCGGTGCGTTTCGTGCAGCGCGAGTTGCGCGCGCCGCTGCCGATACTGCCGCTCGACCTGCTGCAGCGACCGATGATCGCGTTGTCGGTAGGCGGGGCGATGCTCACCTTCATCGCCAGCACGAGCGTTCTCGTCACCCTGCCGTTTCGCCTGCACGGGCAGTTCGGTCTCGGCACCGCAGCGACCGGCGCGATCCTCGCAACCTGGTCGCTGACGATGATGTTCTGCGCACCGACGGCCGGGATCCTGTCCGATCGCGTTCCCGCCACGGTGCTCGGTGCCTTTGGCATGGCGGTGGCGACCACCGGGGCGCTGCTGCTGGCCCTGATTCCCGAGGGCGCGAAGGGATTCGATATCAGCTGGCGAATCGCGGTCTGCGCCGCGGGCTACGCGTTCTACGTCTCGCCCACCTTCCGCATGGTGGTCAATGCCGCGCCACCGGCGCGCGTGGCCCCGGCGGGAAGCCTCATGACCACCGCCCGGATGAGCGGCCAGGCGCTCGGGGCAACCGCGTCTGCAACGATGCTCGCGCTCGGGATCGGCCAGGGCGCGGCGCCCGCTGCCATCGCGGCGGTGCTGTTCCTGGTCGCGGGAGTCCTCGGGCTCATCCGCCTGGCACCCGGGATGCGCCATTGAGCAGGGCGGCGCAGGCTCCGGGCGCTCACTCCAGCGCCTGGCTGCGCAGGTACTCGTCGTAGGTGCCGCTGAAGTCGACGATGCCCGCGGGCGTGAACTCGAGGACGCGGGTCGCCAGCGAGGAGACGAACTCGCGGTCGTGGCTGACGAAGATCAGCGTGCCGGGGTAGTTCTCCAGCGCGAGGTTGAGCGACTCGATCGATTCCATGTCGAGGTGGTTGGTGGGCTCGTCGAGCACCATCACGTTGGGGCGCTGCAGGATCAGCTTGCCGAACAGCATGCGTCCCTGCTCGCCGCCGGAGATCACCTTCACCGACTTGGTGATCTCGTCCTGCGAGAACAGCATGCGCCCCAGCGTGCCGCGCACCAGCTGCTCGTCGCCCTTCGTCCACTGCTTCATCCAGTCGAACAGACTCATGTCCTCGGCGAAGTCCGCGGCGTGATCCTGCGCGTAGTAGCCGATGTCGGCCGCCTCCGCCCACTTCAGCTCGCCGCCGTCCACGGCCAGCTCGTTCATCAGGCAGCGCAGCAGCGTGGTCTTGCCCGCGCCGTTGGGGCCGACGATCGCCACGCGTTCGCCCGCGTCGACCTGGATACTGAAATTCCCGAACAGCGGCACGCCGCCGTAGCCCTTGCTCACCCCGCGCAGGGTCAGCGCCTGGCGGTGCAATTTCTGCTTCTGGTCGAAGCGGATGAAGGGGCTCTGGCGGCTGGAGGGCTTGATCTCGGTGAGCTCGATCTTCTCGATCTGGCGCGCGCGCGAGGTGGCCTGCCTGGCCTTGGACGCGTTGGCGGAGAAGCGGCTGACGAAGGACTGCAGCTCGGCGATCTGCGCCTTCTTCTTCGCGTTCTCGTTCTGCGTCAGCTCGCGCGCCTGCGTGGCGGCGAGCATGTAGGAGTCGTAGTTGCCCGGGAACAGCTTCAGCGCGCCGTAGTCCAGGTCCGCCATGTGCGTGCAGACACTGTTCAGGAAGTGACGGTCGTGGGAGATGATCACCATCGTGCTGTTGCGCGCCTTCAGCACGCCTTCGAGCCAGCGGATGGTGTTGATGTCGAGGTGGTTGGTCGGCTCGTCCAGCAGCAGTACGTCGGGATCAGAAAACAGCGCCTGCGCCAGCAGCACGCGCAGCTTCCAGCCGGGGGCGACCGCGCTCATCGGGCCTGCGTGCTGATCAACCGCGATGCCGAGGCCGAGCAGCAGTTCGCCGGCGCGCGCCTCGGCCGTGTAGCCGTCCAGCTCCGCGAAGCGCACCTCGAGGTCGGCCACCGCCATGCCCTCTTCCGCGCTCATCTCGGCGAGAGCATAGATGCGGTCGCGCCCGGCTTTCACCTGCCACAGCTCCTCGTGGCCCATGATCACGGTGTCCAGCACGCTGTACTGCTCGTAGGCGAACTGGTCCTGGCGCAGCTTGCCCAGGCGCACGTCGACCGGGCGCATCACACTGCCCGAGCTCGGCTCGAGCTCGCCGCCGAGGATTTTCATGAATGTCGACTTGCCGCAGCCGTTGGCGCCGATCAGGCCGTAGCGGTTGCCGTTGCCGAACTTCACGGAAACGTTTTCGAACAGGGGCCGGGCCCCGAACTGGATAGTGAGGTTGCTGGTCGCGATCACGGAAATAACCTGCGGAGTTGAGAGCGGCGCATGGACGTCTTGCGGGGCCGGCCAGTGTAGTGGCTGGCGCGAAAACCGCAATTGCACTATTTGCGAAATGTCCGGGGAACCCTGCTACCAGTCCTTCACATCGGGCAGCAGGCCGGCGAGTTCGGCGTCGCTCAGGTTGCGCCACGCACCGGGCTTCAGGGTGCCGAGTTTCACGTTGATGATCCGCACGCGGCGCAGCTGCACCACCTTGTAGCCCAGCGCCTCGCTCATCAGGCGGATCTGGCGGTTCAGGCCCTGCGTCAGGGTGATGCGAAACCCGTACTTCGCCAGTTTCGACACCTTGCAGGGCTTCGTCACCTGGCGGTGGATGTGCACGCCGCGCGCCATGGTGCGCAGGAACTCCTCGGTGACGGGCTTGTTCACGCCCACCAGGTATTCCTTCTCGTGGTTGTTCTCCGCGCGCAGGATGCGGTTGACGATGTCGCCGTTGCTGGTCAGCAGGATCAGGCCCTCGGAGTCCTTGTCGAGACGCCCGATCGGGAAGATGCGCTCCTGGTGATCGATGAAATCGATGATGTTGCTCGCGTCCGCGGTATCGGTGGTGCAGGTGATGCCGACCGGCTTGTTGAGCGCGATGTAGACGTGCCGGCGCCGGTTCTTCGCCGCGGGCTTGCGCTTGAGTTCCTTGCCGTCGACGCAGACCGCCATGCCCTCGGCCCACTTCGCGCCCGCCACCGCGACGGCGCCGTCGAGCGTCACGCGCCCGGCGGCGATCAGCTCGTCGGCCTCGCGGCGCGAGCACAGCCCGGTCTCGCCGATGAACTTGTTCAGGCGCATGCCGCTCACAGGC
>JAGPES010000295.1 GCA_018057015.1 Pseudomonadales bacterium
GCACGCTGGTGCACATCTGCGCCGAGGCCTGGCACAGCGAATGCGCGACCGCCTGCGCGGTGATGGCGAGATCGTCGGTGGATTCCAGCAGCACCGAGTTGCAGCCCGCGGTCTCGGTGTAGACCTGTGCGCTGCGGCAGTTGTCCTCGATCCAGCTGCCGAAGCGCGCCGAGCCGGTGAAATCGATGATCGCCGTGTCGGGATGGCGCAGCAGCTGCTGCGTCACCGGGTGGTCGTGGTCATCGGCCACCAGGGTCAGCAGGTTCGGATCGAAGCCGGCTTCGGCCAGCAGCGCGCGCGCGCTCCGGACGAACAGCGCCACCGGCAGGATCGCGTTCGGGTGTGGTTTCAGGATCACCGGGTTGCCGGTGGCGAGGTTCGCCATCACGGCCGGGTAGCCGTTCCACTGCGGGAAGGTCGCGCAGGTGATCACCACGGCGGGGCCGCGCGGCAGGATGCGGTAGCGCTTCTCGAGCCGCGTCTTCCCTGGCCCGCCGAAGCCGCGCTCCCAATCGGCGCGTTCGGGCACGTCGCGCATCGCCTTCCACGCGTAGGCCAGCGCCTCCAGGCCACGGTCGAGCGCATTCGCGCCGCAACCGGCGAAGGCCATGATGTAGCTCTGCCCCGCGGTGTGCATGGTCGCGTGCGCGTTCACGAACAGTGCCAGCGGATCGCCCGCGCGCGCGAGCATCTCGAGGCAGATGCCGACGCGCTCGCGCACCGTCGCGTCGCGCCACGCCGGCCACGCGTGCCGCGCCGCGGCGAACGCGGTGTCGACGTCGAGGCGCGGATAACCGATGCCGAGCGCCTCGCGGCTGAACGGCGAAACCTCGCCACCCACCCATCCGTCGAATCCCGGCAGCGCTTCGATCGCGAAGCGCTCCCCGATCAGCGCCTCGAACTCGCGCCTGCCCCGCGCCGGCAGTTCCGTGCCGTGCACGCGGCTGCTCGGCGACTCGGGATACGCCGTCCAGGAGTAACGCCGCGCGCAGGCATCGAGCGCCTTGTCGAGGGTGGCAGCGTGCTTCTCAAACCAGGAACTCATGGTCTACCCTGTGCCCCGATCGCGGTTTTTGCCGGATTCTACTCGCTTTCATTAAAAGACCAATAGCGCACACGCCACGCGGCGCAGCAGGTCTCGAGGGACGCCGATCCAGCCCGATGAACGAAGCGCACATCCTGCCCTGCAGCCCGATCGCCAAGGCGCTCGCGGTGGTCGGCGACCGCTGGAGCGCGCTGGTGATGCGCGAGATGTTCCTCGGCACCACGCGCTTCGGCGAGCTCGTCGCGGCCACCGGCGCGAGCCGCGCCACGCTGAGCAAGCGCCTGCGCGCGCTCGTCGCCAACGGATTGCTCTACCGCAATCCCTACCAGGCGCGACCGCCGCGGGTCGAGTACCGGCTCACCGAAAAGGGCTTCGGCCTCTACGACTTCGCGCTCGCGATCTGGGCCTGGGAAGCCCGCTGGAGCCGCGGCACCGACCGTCGCCTGCCGCCGAAGCTGCTGCACCGAGGCTGCGGGCACAAGACGCTGCCCCTGCCGGTGTGCGCCCGTTGCGCCAGGCCCGTCGCCATCCACGAGCTGCGCTACGAGGCCGGGATGGCGCGCAGCGCCGAGAGCGCGACCAACGACGGGGCGCTGCGTCGCTCTGCCCGGGCGCTGCGCGACGGCGACGAGGGCAAGGGACTGCTGCTGCACGCGATCGACCTTATCGCCGATCACTGGACGCCGCTGGTGCTCGCGGCGGCGTTCATGGGCATCCGCCGCTTCGACGACATCCGCCGCGAGCTCGGCATCGCCACCAACATCCTCTCGCACCGCCTCAAGCTGTTGGTCGAGGCCGGCGTGCTGCAGCAGGCGCCCGGCAACGAAGCGGGCAAGCGCCTGGAGTATCGCCTGACCGAAAAGGGACGCGGCCTTATCGTGCCCGCCCTCGCGCTGCACCAGTGGAGTCTGCAATGGCTGCCGGCCGGCAAGGGCCCGAGCATGCAGCTCTTCCACGACTGCTCGCCCGAACCGCTCGCCCTGCGCATGGACTGCAGCCGCTGCCGCCAGCCCCTCGCCGCCCGCGACGTCAGGTTCCGGTAGGAGCGGGCCATGCCCGCGATTCACCGCGGGCACGCAACCTTTTGGTCGCGGGCATGGCCCGCTCCTACAACAACGCCCTATGCGTCGCCAACGGGGGCCTGGCGAGGGGCGGGGCCGGATGGGAGCCGCTCCTTTGCTTGCATTAGAAAACTCACAGACCTAAACTCGTCCCCAGACCGACCCGGCAGCGAGGCGAATCCCGTGAACGCGCGCCTGAACGACCCCGATGCTCCCTTCGGCGAATCCCACGGGCCGCTGCTCACCGGCGCCTTCGCGCCGGTGTTCGAGGAACTGGTGCTGGATGCGCTGCCGGTGGACGGCGAGATCCCCGCCGACCTGAACGGCGTTTATCTGCGCAACGGCCCCAATCCCCGCTTCGAGCCCAACGGCAGCTACCATCCATTCGACGGCGACGGCATGATCCACGGCGCGCATTTCGACCGCGGCCGCGTCACCTACCGCAACAAGTGGGTGCGTACCGACGCGCTGCAGGAGGAGCAACGCGCGGGCGCCTCGCCCTTCTGGGGCATCATGGGCACGCTGAAGGGCCGCAGCGACCGCCGCCTGAAGGACACCGCCAACACCGACGTGATCGCCCACGGCGGGCAGGCCGTCGCCTCGTGGTACCTGGCCGGCACGCCGTACATCATCGACCCGATCACGCTCGAGACAGTGCGCAAGGCCGACTACACGCGCGCGCCGGGCAACGGCGTTTCCGCGCACCCCAAGGTCGACGAGCACACCGGCGAGCTGTGCTACTTCGACTACGGTCACGAGCACCCGTTCATGTGGTACGGCGTGGTGAACGCAGCCGGCAGGCTCGTGCATCACGTACCGGTGGAACTGCCCGGTGCCCGACTGCCGCACGACATGGCGATCACCGAGCACTACTCGATCCTGCACGACCTGCCGGTATTCAACGACGAGGAGGCCTGGCGCGCCGGGCGCCACAAGATCCGCTTCGACTCGGCGCTGCCGGCGCGCTTCGGCGTGATCCCGCGCTACGGACAGCCCGGCGAAATCCGCTGGTTCGAGTTCTCGCCGTGCTTCCTGTACCACGTGGTGAACGCGTGGGAGGAAGGCGACGAGGTCGTGATGGTGGCGTGCCGCTACATGCCCGCGCGCACGCCGGACGGACGCATCGACGATACGCGTACCGCGCACATGATCGCGCACCTGATGATGGACGCGCGGCTGTGGCGCTATCGCATGAACCTGAAGACCGGCGCTACCCGCGAGGAGTGCCTGAACGCGGAGCACAACGTCGAATTCCCGAGCTACGACAGCCGCCTCACCGGGCGGCGCACGCACTGGGCCTACCTGGTCGATCACGACCCGGACATCCTGCGCTGGACCGGCGTGCGCAAGTTCGACACCGACTCCGGCGAATGCACCGGCGCCTGGAGCGACGGTCACGCGCACTGCTGGTACAGCGAGCCGTGGTTCGCGCCGGCCGACAACCAGCGCAGCGAGGACCACGGCTACCTGGTCAGCTTCGTGTGGAACGCGGCACGAAAGACGCAGCAGCTGCAGGTCTTCGACGCGCTCGATCCCGGCCGCGGACCGGTCGCCCGCGTGCACCTGCCGCAACGCGTGCCGGCGGGTTTCCACGCCTGCTGGGTCAAGCCGGAGCAGATGCTCGCGAAGCGCGCGGGCTAGTCCCGGCCCAGTGTCTCGCTGTGCTCATCCTCCTGCAGGCGGTGGATCAGCCAGTAGCCGACGCTCATCGCGAGCACCACCGCGGCGATCGCCAACACGTACTCGGCGCTGACGGTCTCCAGGTCGAGGATGATGACCTTTCGCGCGATCGCCATCAGCGCCGTCGCCATCACGATCTTCACGTGGATCACGTCGTCGCGCAGGTACACGGTGATGTTGATGAATATCTCGATCGCGATCAGCACCGCCATGAACGCGCCGAAGGTGGCCAGCATATCGGCGATCGTCAGGATGAACAGCGGCGGCGTCAGGAGCTTCTGGTAGATGGTCCAGCCGACGTCGACCACCCCCATGATGATCACGAAAACCATCAACACCGCCAGCGCTCGCACCGCAATGTGAATCGCGCGCTGCAGTAGATTGATCAGCCTGTCGCTGCCTTCGAGCTTCATCCCCTTCGCTCCCTGTTCCGTGCCCGGGCAAGTGCGGCCCGCGTCTTCGCAAAGAGTATACTGCCGCGCGAGCAGAGGAATCACGGAGGCGCGCGCAGGCCGGGATGCACCATTCCCCACGTCCACTCACCACCGCCCGCCGTTCGTGCCCGCGAGCGGCGGCGTCGCGGCTGCGGCTCGCCGCCGGTGGCTGTCTCGCCCTGCTGCCGCTGTTGGCGCTGGGCGAGCCCGGGCACGCACTGGAGCCACGCTGGGAGCTGGGACTCGGCGCCGGCGCGATCAGCTTCCCGCCCTGGCCCGGCTCGTCGCACCGCAACGAATTCCTCGCGCCCGCGCCCTACGTGGTGTACCGCGGCGAACGATTCCTGGCCGACCGCAGCGGACTGCGTGCCCTGCTCTTCGACAGCGACACCGTGTCGCTGCGGCTCAGCCTGCAGGCCAACCCGCCGCCGGACGACGACGAGGACAGTGCGCGCAAGGGCATGGATGGCCTCGATCCGGTGGCCGAGTTCGGTCCCGAACTGCGCTGGCGCCTGTGGCAGGCGGATGCGCGCGACCTGCAACTGCAGCTGCGCCTGCCGCTGCGCTCGGCGTGGAGCGTGAGCAGCAACGGCATCGACCCGATCGGTTACGTGTCGAATCCCGCACTGGCGCTGGACCTGCATCACAACGG
>JAGPES010000296.1 GCA_018057015.1 Pseudomonadales bacterium
GTCACGCTCATGGACCGACGGAAAAGCGCGAGGCTCGCGCCGAAGAACGCCGCCCCCAGCCCCGCCATCAGTGCCAGTTGCGGCCAGACGGCATCGAGTCCGGCGCCACGGAACGCCACTGCCTTGGCGAAGGCAAGGAAGTGCCGCGAGGGCAGCGCCAGTGTCAGCTTCTGCACGAGGTCGGGCTGGCTTTCCACGGCACCCATGCCGCCCGAAAGCATGATGACCGGGATGATCACCATGATTACCAGAAGCGCGAATTGCGCCATGCTTCGCGCGAGTGTGCCCAGAAGCATTCCGATTGCTGCTGCAGCCCAAAGGTAGACCGCGGCCCCGCTCACCAGCAGCGGCATCGAGCCCGCCACAGGAACGTCCAGCACCCCCCGGACGACGATCAGCAAGGACCCGGTGAAGGCCGCCAGCACCACGACCATCGTCGCCAGCACCTTGGACACCGCCACTTCGGCCGGGCTGAGCGGCATGACCATCAGATGCTCGATCGTGCCGTGTTCGCGTTCGCGCAACATGGCCGCACCAGTCAGGGCGATGGTGAGGACGGACAGCTGATTGAGCAGGGATGACATCGCCTTGAACCAGACCGGGTTGCCATTGGGGTTGAAGGCGCGCCGCAGTTCCAGCCCCAGACCGGGCGGTGCGGCTTCAGGGCTGGCGGCCAGGAACACCCGCGCCTCCTGCTGGACGATATTGCGCAGATAGTCGGTGCCAAGCTGCGCCTGCGACACCGCCGTCGCATCCGCCAGAAGCTGCGCGGTGGGCGCCCGACCCGCAAGGGCATCGGCGGCAAAGCGCGGCGGGAAGGACAGGACGAACATGACCTCACCCCGGTCCATCGCGGCGGCGGCCTGATCGGCGGTCATCTCGACCGGCGCCTGGAACCAGGGCGGCATCAGCGCATCCGAGATCTGACGCGACAGGGGCGAGCGGTCCTCGTCCACGATGGCGATGGAGGCATTGCGCACCGTGTCGCCCGCGCCCTGCGCCTCGAGCATGACGGCCACGACGAAGGACCAGGCAATCAAGATCACCATGACCGGGTCGCCAAGGACGCTTTTCAGCTCTTTCCCGGTCAGCCAGAAAGTATTGATCAGGGGGCGCATCTACCTCTCCTGCTTTTTCAGGATGGCGATCGCGATCCCGGTGAAGACGGGCCCGAACACCGCAAGCCGCACAAGCGCGCCGCTGAGGTCGGCGAAGCCCAGACCCTTGGTGTAGCTCCCTACGCTCGCCATCATGTACCATGTTGTGGGCCAGAGGCTGCCCATGACGCGCGCCGGGCCTTCGAGCGACGAGACCGGCGTCAGCATCCCCGAGAACTGCAAGGTCGGCATCACCGACAGCACCGTGCTGGCGAAGACCGCGGTGACCTGGGTCGACGTCATCATCGAGACCATGAGGCCGAAGCCAGTTGCCGCAACGACATAGACGAGCGTTGCGAGCACCAGAACCAGCGGACTGCCACGCAAAGGCACCCCCAGCACCAGCACCACCAGCGCCGTCAGGATGGCGAAGTTCAGAAGCGCGATGCCGATGTAGACAAGCTGCTTGCCGATGAGGAATTCGGCCCGACCCGTCGGCGTGACGTAGAAATTGGTAATCGTGCCGATCTCCTTCTCCCGCGCCACGCTGACCGCCATCAGGATGGCCGGGAACAGCAACAGCAGGAGCGGTGGAATCGACGGCCCGATCGACGGCAGGCTGGCCATGTCAGGGTTGTAGCGAAAGCGCGGCTCCAGCGTGACGGGGGGCGGCATCTGCGCCTCGGCCCGCCCCGGTGCGATCCCGGCCAGTGCCGACCCATGCGCGCCCGACACATAACTTTCGATCGTGCCGGCGCGCGCCGTATCCGCGCCGTCGATCGTGGCGGCAACGGCATTGCCATGGCCGCCCCGCAGATCGGCGCCGAACCGGGGCGGGATTTCCAGCGCCAGCGCCAGTTCGCCACTGGTCATCCGGTCGTCCAGCGCCTGCACGTCCAGGATCGGCGATTTCAGCTTGAACCAGGGGGAATCGCGATAGGCCGAGACATAGGCTCGGCTCGCGGGGCTGTCGTCATGGTCGAGGACGGCAAAGGGAATGTCGCGCACCTCCTGCGAAATGCCGAAGGACATGACCAGCAGCAAAAGCGCGCTGCCGAGAAAGGCGAAGGCCAGCCGCACCGGATCGCGGCGCACTTGCATTGCCTCGCGCGAGGTGAAGGCCAGAAGCCGGCCAAGGCTGAAACCCGCCGCATCAGGAGAAGTTGCCGCTTTGGCTGTCAGTGCTGGCGGCGCTTCGGTTTCCGGAGGCAGTTCGGCGGCCATATAGGCGATAAAGGCCTCCTCCAGCGAGGCGGCACCGCTGTCCTCCACGATCTTCTCAGGCCGGTCCGACACCAGAACTCGTCCTGCATGCATGAGCGAGATGCGGTCGCAACGCATCGCCTCGTCCATGAAATGGGTCGAGATGAAGATCGTCACCTTGTCATTCCGCGACAGGTCGAGGAGAAGGCGCCAGAAATCGTCGCGTGCCTGCGGATCGACGCCCGAGGTCGGTTCGTCCAGGATCAGGATTTCGGGGGAATGGATCACCGCCACCGCCAGCGACAGCCGCTGCCGCAGCCCCAGCGGCAAATCGCCCGCCTTCTGGCCCATGTGCTCGGTCAGACCAAAGCGGGGCACAAGGTCGGCCAGGCGTGCCGCAGAGAGCGCGGGCCCCAGATGGTAGAGTCGCGCGTGAAGGACAAGGTTTTCCTGCACCGTCAGCTCGCCATAAAGCGAGAAGGATTGCGACATGAATCCCACGCGGGCCCGCGCCTCCATCCCCTGATCGGCAACGGGCTGGCCGAAGATCCACGCCTCTCCCTCGGTCGCGGGCAGAAGGCCGGTCAGCATCTTCATTGTCGTTGTCTTGCCGCATCCGTTCGAGCCGAGAAAGCCGAATATCTCGCCCCGGGAGATGTCGAAGCTGACGGAATCGACAGCCGTGAAGTCGCTGAACCGGCGGGTAAGCCCGCGCGCACGGATGGCGATCTCGCCGCCTTCGGGCAGATCGGCCGGGCGAGGTGCGGCAGGCGGGGACGCATGCTCGTCCGCATTCGTCTGCCGCATGAGCGCGACATAGGCATCGCCGACCGTGGCTGTGCCCGTCCTTGCCATCAGTTCGGCCGGCGGGCCCTCGGCCAGCACGCGACCGCCGTCCATCGCCACCAGGTGGTCGAAGAGAGCGGCTTCTTCCATGTAGGCGGTCGAGACGAGTACGCTCATCTCCGGACGGTCGGCACGGATCGCCGCAATCAGATCCCAGAACTGTCGGCGCGACAGGGGGTCCACCCCGGTCGTGGGTTCGTCAAGCAGCAGGAAATCCGGGTCATGGATCAGCGAGGAGCACAGCCCCAGCTTCTGTTTCATTCCCCCCGACAGCTTTCCCGCCGGACGGTCGAGGAAAGGATGGAGCCCGGTGGCCCGGGTCAACCGTTCGATCCGTGCGCGGCGCTCGGCACGGCCAAGAGCGAAGAGCTTGCCGAAGAACTCCATGTTCTCGCGTACCGAAAGGTCGTGGTAGAGGTTGCGTCCCAACCCCTGCGGCATGAAGGCGATGCGCCCGCCCATGGTTGTGCGGTGGCGTGCCTTGGCCATGCTGCCGCCAAGACAGGTTACCTTGCCCTGCTGAAGTCGCTTGGCCCCGGCGATCAGGCCCATCAGCGTCGATTTGCCCACGCCGTCCGGACCGATCAGCCCGACCATCCGTCCGGCAGGAAGATCGAGCGTCAGATCAGAGAGCGCCACCACCTTGCCATAGCGATGGGTGACGCGGCCGACCCGCGCCACG
Organism: Pseudomonadales bacterium; assembly: GCA_018057015.1. Taxonomy (GTDB): domain Bacteria; phylum Pseudomonadota; class Gammaproteobacteria; order Pseudomonadales; family UBA5518; genus UBA5518. The sequence continues at coordinate 3,829 of JAGPES010000296.1, forward strand.
GGTTCGACCACGCCGTTCATGGCTGCGCCGCCGCCGGCACGCCGAGAACCGGCGGGGTCAGGCCATCCGGCCAGGCGGCCAGACGGCCGTCCGGGGCGGCAAGACGCACCCAGGCAACGCCGCGTACGCCGGTCTTGGCCTGATCCACCCGCGCAAGCACGAATTCCGGCGGGATCCGCACCCGGACACGGAACATCAGGCTTTCACGCTCGCTCAGCGTCTCGACCTGCTTCGGCGTGAACTGCGCTTGCGGCGAGACAAAGGTCACCGTCGCGGGGACAGACTGATCAGGCATGATGTCCGCCACAATCCGCGCCTCGTCGCCAATGACGACGCGCGGGGCGTCGGTCGCAGGCAGGAAGAACTCCATGTAGACTTCGTCGAGGTCGATCAGCGTCAGTATCTTGCCGCCACCGGCGACGATCTCTCCGGGCCGGGCGAGGCGATAGAGAACGCGCGCGGGTCCGGAGGCGTGGAGCGTCGCGTCGGCAATGCGTTCTGCGATCTCGGACCGGGCCGCCAGTTCGGCCTCGACGGAACGTTCCTTGGACAGGCGCGTCGCCTCGGCCGCGGCCAGGTTGGCCTCTGCCAGCCGCGTTTCGGTTCGCTTCACGTCGAGATTCTCGCGCGAGATGACATCCCGCTGGCTGAGGGTTTCCGCCCGTGCCTGTTCGCTCCGCGCCAGCGCGAGCCGCGCCTGCGTTTCCTCTACCTGCGCGGCTGCCACTCCAACTGCGGCTTCTGCACTTGCCACCGCGGCATCGGCACGGGCGAGCTGGGCACGGAGTTCAGCCGTATCCATGATGGCCAACACGTCGCCTGCCTTCACGAGGTCCCCCTCGCGCACCCGGACTTCAGCCACGCGGCCCGCGAGCTTCGGCGATATGTCGATCAAGTCGGCCTCGATCCTGCCATTGCCGCGGGAAAAGCCCTCCGGCGGCACGTCGGATGGCCGGAAGAGCACGGTCCATGCGCCAAACCCGAGGAGCCCGGCGAGAAGGACGACGATGATGATGATGCGGCGCGACATC
>JAGPES010000297.1 GCA_018057015.1 Pseudomonadales bacterium
CTGCGCGGCCCGCAGGGCACGCTGTTCGGACGCAACACCTCGGGCGGCGCGATCAACGTCTCCACGAAGAAGCCGACCGGCGAGTTCGGCCTCAAGGCGAGCGCCTCGGTCGGCAATTTCGACACCCAGCGCTACGGCATGAGCGTGAACCTGCCGGCATACGCGAAAGTCGCCGCGCAGCTCGCTTTCAACCACATGGAGACCGAGGGCTGGGCGGACAACAACTACGACGGTCCGCCGATAACCCCTGGCCTGAAGCTCGAGGAGGACCTCGCCTCCGAGGACAACTGGGGGTATCGCGCCGCGCTGCGCTGGACGCCGCGCGAGGATGTCACGGTGGATTACGCGTACGACCGCAGCAATGGCAAGGGCGTGCCCTCGCCGGCGCAGCTCACCGCGGTGCGTGACAATACCTACAACGGCTTCAGGTACACGCCGGTGCCGTTCACTTTCATCGGAGGCCAGCTCTACCAGGAGATGGCGGCCACCGCCGAACCGGACAAGCGGCTCGACGACTTCATGCTGGACGGCGCCACGGAGGAGTGGACCGACGTCGACGGGCACGCCTTGACTGCCGCCTGGGATGTCAATGACGATCTCACGGTGAAATACATCCACGGCATGCGCTACGTCGACGGCGGCAACACCGGCAGCGACATCGACGGCGGCACCTACTACGCCCGCGATCTCTTTTACGGGACGCTGCGGGGCAACAATGCCCCGATCCAGACGCCGGCGTTCCAGGGTATAACTTCGAAGAGCCAGGTGGACGCGCGGACCCACGAGCTGCAGTTCATCGGTTCGCTGCTCGAGGACAGGCTCAACTACACGGGTGGCGTGTTCCTGTTCAACGAAAAGACGCAGCAGGACAACCCGCAGACCTACGCGTTGCCGATCGCGTTCATTGCGCCGCGCTCGGCGCAACTCCCGCCGATCTACCAGGCGACGGGCTACGGCTGTCCGCCGCCGGCTCCCCCCGGAACGCTGTGCGGCAGCCAGCGCCTGCCGTTCCCTGCCGTCGATACCGGCATCCCCGGCTACACCGATTTCCGTTACGGGCACGAGTCGGATTCCTGGGCGGTCTACACCCAGTTCACCTACGCGGTGACGGACGCCCTTGAGCTCACGGCCGGCATCCGCTACACCGAGGACGAGAAGGAGGCCTGGCTGGAGAACGAATCGATCGATGTCGATCCCGTTGCGGTCGGTGTGCAACAGGCGGGCAGGTTGTATGCGGACGAACAGTGGGACAACATCAGCTACGTCGTGAACGGAAGCTACCGCATCACGGATGACGCCAACGTCTACCTGAAGTACACCACGGGCTACAACGCCGGCGGTTTCAACTCGCGCGCCAGCAGCCTGTCGGGCTTCTACACGCCGTATGACGAGGAGGAAGTGGAAGTCTGGGAGCTCGGCCTGAAGTCCGAGTGGCTCGACAACCGAGTGCGCCTGAACGCGGCGGTGTTCACCAACGACTACACGGACATCCAGATCTCGCAGTTCGAGAGCGGCTCCGGCGGCGCGTCCAGCCGCGTGGTGAATGCGGGCGCCGCGACCTACAACGGCCTGGAGCTCGAGCTGGTGATGGTGCCGGTCCGCGGCCTGACGATCGATGGCAGCTACGGCTATCTCGACGCCGAGTACGACGAATACACCCTGCTGAACCCGGCGACGAACCAGCTCGAGAACATTGCCGACGTCACCACGGTGTCGTATGTGCCGGAGAATACCTGGACCGCGGGCGTGCAGTACGACTTCGCACCGTTCAGCTTCGGCACGCTGTCGGTGCGCATGGACGCGAGTTATCGCGACAAGGTGGTCAACCACCCGTTCGTGAACCAGTACGACGCGGCCGATGACTACACGCTGCTGAACGGACGCATCAGCCTGAACGAGATCAGGCTGGGCTGCTGCGCCGAACGCAGTCTGCGCGTCTCGCTCTGGGGCAAGAACCTGGCCGACGAGGAGTACCGCAACTTCGGTATCGACTTCGGCTCGCTCGGCTTTGCCATCAACCGCTGGGGCATGCCGCGCACCTACGGGCTCGACGTCGTATACGAGATGTGACGGGCCTCGTGCTCGTGCTGCTCGCCGCGCTCGCGCCGCGGGTCAAGCGCGGTCCGCGATCTGCGCGAACAGCGCGTAGCTCGGGTCCGCGCGGTCGCGGCGGCCCGTCGTGTCGAAGCCGGGCTGGTGCACCGGGTAGCGGTCGTCCAGTTCGTGCACGTACTGCCGTGCACTGATGGCCCAGCGTCCGGCGCGCCTCTCCCAGCGGTCGAGGTAGCGCCCGCAACTGCGGATCTCGAACAGTGCGCCGTCGGGGGCGCGGCCGCGCAGCGTGGCGGTCACGTAGCTCTCGCTGACGGCACGCTCGCCGTCGACGCGTATCGTCACGCCGCCCAGCTGGTGCGTGTGGACGAGCATGGCCTGGTGCGCGACATGGACGAAGTCGACGAAGCCGTGCCCCGTGCCCTGGTACATCGTGCCGTAATCGGCGACTGCGTCCGCATGGAATACCGAGTAGCCGAGCTCGTCGTCCATGCGATCCATCGCGCGCACGTAGTCGTGCAGCCGCTCGGTGATTTCCTGCTTCGCATGCAGCTGTTCCAGCGCGTACCCGCTCATCAGCCGATCACTCCCTTTTCACGCCAGGCGGCTACCGTCCGGGCGTCGATGCCGAGTTCGAGCAGAATCTCGTCGCTGTGCTGTCCGAGCGTTGCGCTGGAAAACCCGCATCCGGTGGGCGTGCCGCTGAATCGCGCGGGACTCCTCGGCTCGATCAGGCGACCGGCGACGGGGTGCTCGGACTCGACGAACAGGCCGTTGGCCTGCATCTGCGGGTGTGTCGGCAATTCCTCCAGGCTGTGCGCCTTCGCACAGGGCACGTCGGCGGTCTCGAGCCGCGCGACGACCTCGTCGACGTCCATGCCGAGGGCGTTGGTGTAGATGGCGGCGGCAATGGCCTTGAGCTTGTCGCCGTTGCGGTTGCGATCGGCCACGGTGCGCACGTCCGGGTCGCTGGAATCCACGCCGAACGCAGCGCACCAGCCGTGGAACTGCGCGTCGTTGAGCGGCGCGGCCTGGGCATAGCCGTTGCGGCACTTGATGAGCGGGACGTGCCTGGCGACCGCGAGGCCGGGGCTCGCGCCTTCCTCGCGAAACAGCGCCATGCCGCCCACGTCGGGCCACATGAAGCTCGCAACGGCATCCACCATGGCGAGGCGCAGTTCCTGCCCGCCGGCACCCCGTTCGCGCGCCAGCAGCGCCACGCTTATCGCCTGCGCGGCATACATCGCGGTGATCTTGTCGGCGAAGATCTGGTAGTACTGCGTGGGCTCGCCGGTCTCGGCATGGGCCTGGCTCAGCGCCACCCCCGTGAAGGCCTGGATCACGTTGTCGTAGGCCGGACGGTCGGCCATGGGGCCGCTGTGGCCGAATCCGGTGACCGAGACGTAGACCAGCGCGGGATTGATCGCCGCGAGGGCGGCATAGTCCACGCCGAGTCGCTCGGCCACGCCGGGGCGGAAATTGTGGATCAGCACGTCGGCGTCCGCGGCGAGCCGCCGTACCACCTCCTGGCCCTCGGACGTCTTGAGGTCCAGTGCGAGCGATCGCTTGCCGCGATTGACGCCGTGGAACAGCGCGCTCACGCCGTTGCGCGTCGGCCCGACATAGCGCATCACGTCGCCGATGCCGGGCGGTTCGATCTTGAATACCTCGGCGCCCTGGTCGGCGAGCATGGCCGCGGCCCACGGCCCCGCCAGCATGGTACCGATGTCCAGAACCCTGATTCCCGCGAGCGGGGCCTGCGGCGTTGTCATGGCGGTGCCCTCGTCGGACGTGTCTGTTTTTGCGGGGCGGACTGTAGCGCAGCCCGAATGCTCAGGGAAACCGGGCAACCCGCACCGGGAAGCCGCTCATGCGCGGCATCGCGTTGATGGTCTCGCGATCTCGCGTCGCGCAGATGAGCCGGTTGGTCGATGCCCCGTGCACGCGCGGATCGGCCGGCTCCCCCGGCAGCGCGCCGAAGCCGTGCGCGCACGAAACCACTCCCTGCCTGAGATCCGGGTCGGCGGCCGCGACCACCTCGATCGCGCCGGCATCGGAGCTCACGCGCACCAGCTCGCCCACGGCGATGCCCTCGCGCGCCATGTCCCCGGGGTTCATGTACAGCGCGTTGGTCGGTACGCGCGGGCGCACCGAGGGCAGGTCCTTGCAGGCGGAGTTGATCGCATCGCGCAGCCGGCGCACCGCGAAGCGGTACGGATAGGCCGCGTAGCCTGCACGGCGGCCTGCGTCGTCGCTGCCGCGCGCGAGTTGCGCGAGCTCGTCCACGACATCATCGGGTGCGAGGCTGAACCGGTGTGTCGATGCGGGATCGCCGGGCTCGACGAGCTGCGGTTCGGCGTCGAGCATCATGCCGCGCTCCGCGCGCTGCAGATCGGCGAAGGCAACCGGTGCGTGGCGCGCCGCGATCGCCAGGACCTCGTCCGTGGTCGGCCTCGCGCGCATGTCCAGCGCCACGCCGAAGTGCTCGAGCGTCAGCCCGAGCCGTTGCGCCAGTTCCCAGAAATACACCCAGTCGTCTTGCACCTCGGCGCCGGCAGGCGGTTGCGCGACGGGCGGCGTGTAACGCGTGTACGGGTCGTGCGAGACCAGGTTCTCGTAGATGAAGACCGGCAGGTCGGCGCGTTCGTACTGCAGCGTGGGCGGCAGCACGTAGTGCGAGAGCCGGGCCGTCTGCGTCATGAAGGGCTCGATCGTGACCAGCAGCTCCAGTGAACGCAGCGCATCCACGATGCGCTCCTGGTCCGGCACGGCGGAGGCCGGGTTGCCACCGTGCACGATGAGGG
>JAGPES010000298.1 GCA_018057015.1 Pseudomonadales bacterium
AGCGAGCGCGAATGTCGTCGCCCTGCTTCGTGCCGATCCGCCAGCGCTTGATGCCTTCATCCCAGCGCAGGGCATTGATCATGGTGTGAAAGAGCGCCTTGTCGTACAACGCGTACTTTCTGGCGATACTCTGGGCGTATCCGCGGATCTCCCAGCCGTCGGTGAATTTCTTCGACGGCATGAAGCCCGTTTCCTCGAGCAGGGGCAGATAACAATAGGCATCGTTGTCGCACTGCAGGCCGGGATAGCGGTTCCAGTACCAGACCCCGCCGAAATCACCGGCGTGGTCGATGTTGCGAAAGTCGCCGATGCCCGCTCTTTTCAGTTCCACGCCGGCCAGGATGCCCGACCAGCCGCCCCCGAGAATTGCTATTTCCAGGTCCTCGGAGACCGGATCGCGCGGCGTCACGGGAGAGTACGGGTCGGCCTCGTAGGCATCGGCGAAATCATCGACGGGCTTCACATACTGGGCGTGGCCCTCCTTGCGCATGCGCCTGTCACGCTCCAGCCGGTACTTCTCCTTCAAAGCGGGGATGTCGATCTCTGCATCCGGGGGTAAACCCCGTGATCTGGCATTTATCATTTCCAACCTCCAGGGGGCCTGGCAATCCGGGTAGCCTCGGAAAGACGGATGCCCGGCGAACATTCGTATGCACGCACAAGGGCCTACACGATTGGCTCTTCCCCGGCTGTCTTGGTGCGATGGAGCAACCGGCCACAATCGGGGTCATACGGCATGGCACGGTGCATGGTGCCGGTGTTGTCCCACATCACCGCGTCGCCTACCGACCACTCATGGCTGTAGACGAACGGCTCCCGGGTCGCCCAATCGCGCAGACGCACCAGCAACCTGGTGCTCTCGGTGGGGTTCATGCCGATCACATGATGTGCGGTGCACCCCAGCATGAGCGACTTGCGCCCCGAGCGGTGCGTCCACACCAGCGGCAACTCGACCTCGCCGATCCTGATCATCTCCTCGAGCTTGGCGTAGCTCGGTTCCGGCTCGTAGTAGAACAACGAGGTCCAGGCCGAGTGCATCGCTGCGAGCCCTTCGATCTGCTTCTTGTCCTGTTCCGGCAACGCGTCGTATGCGGCGTATGTGTTGCAGAACTCCGTGTTGCCGCCCCAGGTAGGCAGCACCTTGCTCGACAGGATCGCAGCACCGATCGGCACCTTGTTCATCGTGCCGTCAGCGTGCCAGTAGAGCGAACCCCTGAGATATTCGGACTTCTGGTTGAGCGATTTGTCCAGCGTGATGTTATAGACCTCCTGGCCTTCCATCTCGGGCAGAAACCGGCCCATCGTCTTCGTGAATGCGATCTGCTCGTCATCGTTGAAGTCGATCCGTGGAAAGACGACAACCCCGCGACGCTCGAGCAGTTCGCGCAGATCCGCCGCATATTCGCCGCTCAGCAGGGCCGCCTTGGCGAGGTGCACCCTGGTGCCGATCAGGGGAGAGATGTCCGTGGCTTCCAGTCGGTCGAGGGTGGCATTGGCGGTGGTCATGGCTTGTTTGCTCCCGGGTATCAGTTGCCGAACTCTTCAATCATTATATACTCAACAGCGTTGACTAATACCATGGATGACCCCGCGCACGGCAGCATTGATCCAGATCAACGACCGCGCGTCATTCAGCTGCCTAGGATGCGGACGAGGTGTCGCCGGGAAGGCGTTGACGAACGCTGAAGGGCCAACAACAACAGGTAAACATCATGAGTGGCGCATCTCCCCACACGATCGCATCGGACGCTGCGAATTCACCGGTTGCGGGCATGCAGTGGCCGGCCCGCTGGCAAACATCGCCCCAGGGTGTCGGCGTGGGCCGCTACACCGATGCGGAATTCGCCCGAATCGAGTTCGAGAAGCTGTGGAGCCGCGTCTGGCAGGTTGCCGCGCGGGTCGACGAGATTCCCGCCACCGGCGACTACACCACCTACAAGATCGGCGACCAGTCGATCCTGCTGGTGCGCGTGGACGAAGCGACGGTCAAGGCATACTTCAACTTCTGCCCCCACCGGGGAACCACGCTCGGCCACGGCTGCGGCCGCTTCGAAGGCGGCAGGATCATCTGTCCGTTCCATGGCTGGCGCTGGGACCTGGCCGGCAACGTAAAGCTGATACTGGAGCGCCAGGAATTCCGTGGCGGGGAATTGCGCGACAGCGATGTCGCAATGAGAGAAGTGCGCTCGGTCGTGTTTGCCGGTTTCGTGTTCATCAACCTGGATCGCAATCCGCAACCTTTCGACGAGTTCATTGCGCCGCTGCGCCATTACCTCGAGGATTTCGCGATCGGCGAGATGCGCCATCACTGGTGGAAGAAGGTCGCCATTCCCTCCAACTGGAAGGTGGCCCAGGAAGCGTTCTACGAAGCGTATCACGTATCGGCCACTCATCCGCAGCTGGAAAAAGTCGGGCGCGAGATCGTCTACGGCGACCGCGTCGATGGCGACCTGATGTATCGCAATCTCGTCTACGACGCGATGCCGCGCGGTCACGGACGCTTCTTCGGCGGCGACAAGACTCCGGTTGCGGGTCATGTGCAGGAGTCAACGGGTGACCCGCTGGAAGCGATGGCCGCGCGCATGAATCTTACCGCCCAGGGTCTCGGAGCGATGATCCTCAAGGAGGACATAGACTTGCTGCTGACGCTGCGCGGAACGCAGCTGCCGCCCGGAGCCAACCTCGGCGCAGAATACGTGCGCCTGCAGTACGAGCACGCGGCCATGGTCAAGCGGGCGATGCCCAAGCGGTCGCCGGAGATACTGGCGATGTGGTCCGGCGTGATCGTCATATTCCCGAACGTCTTGATCCTGCCACAGGCCGGCAACGCCGCGATCTATCGCGCGCTGCCCGATGGAGACGATCCGAACCGCTGCACCTTCGAGATATTCTCGGTGAAGACTTACCCGGAGGGGGTCAGGCCGCCACGGGCAGAGGTTCAGCTCGCGACGGCACTCGACGATCCGGACCAGATCGGCCTCATCCCTCGACAGGATCTCAGCAACATCCCGCGCATCCAGGAGGGCCTGCGCTCGAAGGGGATGCACCAGACGTGGCTGGCCTCTCGCCAGGAAAAGCTGATCCTGAACATGCACCAGGAACTGGATCGCTACCTGCTCGCGTGAAGGGTGCACGCGGTGTGCCAGTCGAGCCGGCGAACCTGTCATCGAGGATCGCGGCACTCGTGACGCAGTCGTGCATGGCGCTTGAACTCGTTCCCTGCAATGCAAAGCAATTACCCGGAGACATCCCATGACCGAGACCATCGACACCCTGATCATCGCCGGTTACGGCAGGAACAACGGCGAGAAAGCCACGATTCCCTTCGTGCTCGCCAACATCGAGATCGAGGACCGGAGCAAGCGGGTCGAAGTGGTGCTGATGTTCGATGCGGCACCGCTCGCCATCAGGGGAGCGGCCGACGGCTTCAGCATTGGCGCACCCTTCGAGACCCATGACCTGGCGACACGCATGCGCATATTCATGGACGGCGGCGGCATCCTCAATGTCTGCACGCCCTGCCTGATCCACCGCGGCATCGACAACGAGCCGACAATGGACGGGGTCGTGCGGATCAACGGTCGCGTCGTGATGGAGAAGAAGGACCGGGCGACCAGAATCCTGAGCTTTGGCTGACGCAGCGATGCGCAAGCGCATGCCGGCGTCGCGTCGTCACGGGTCGAAGACCTTGCCGGGGTTCATGATGCCCGCGGGGTCGAACGCGCGCTTGATCTGCCGCAGCACCTCGATCTCGGCGGGGCTGCGCGTATATTCGAGGATGTGCTTCTTCAACAAGCCGACGCCGTGCTCGGCAGAGACGCTGCCGCCGCAGTCGCGCACCAGCGCGGCGATCTCGCGCGTCACGCGCGAGCAGCGTGCAGCGAATTCCTCGGCGGACATCGCTTCGGGCTTGAGTACGTTGAGGTGCAGGTTGCCGTCGCCGACGTGGCCGTACCAGACGACCTCCAGTCCGTCGTACTCGCGCTGCACCAGCGTCTGCGCGCGCGCTATGAAAGCCGGCAACGCGGAGATGCGCAGCCCGATGTCGTTCTTGTAGGGCTGCCAGAGCGCCAGCGTCTCGGACATGGATTCGCGCAGCAGCCACAATTCACGCGCCTGCGCCAGAGTCTGGCTCAGCACGCCGTCCAGTACCCAACCCTCCCCCACGCACTGCTGGAACAGGCGCATTGCCTGCTCCGGAGGCTCTGCGCTCCCGCGTTCGAACTCGAGCAGCACGTAAAACGGCGCCGCGATACCGAGTGGCGAAATGCTCTGCCGGCGCTGCAGCACGCGTTCCAGCCCGTTGTGGCCAAAGAACTCGAAGGCGCTCAGCGTGATTCCACGCGAAAAAACGCGCAGCACGTCCATGATCGACGCGAAGTCGCGCACCGCGAGCAGCATCACCTCGAGCAGCCCCGGTGCGTTGCGCAGCGCGAGCGTGGCCTCCGTGATGATGCCGAGGATGCCTTCGGAACCAATGAACAGGTGCCGCAGGTCGGGGCCGGTGTTGTTCTTCACCAGGCCCCTGTTGAGCTCCAGGATCTGGCCCCGCCCGTCGACGACCTTCAGCCCCAGCACCTGGTCGCGCGTCATGCCGTAGCGGATCACCTTGATTCCGCCGGCGTTGGTCGCGATGTTGCCGCCGATATGGCTCGACCCCGCCGATGCGAAATCGACCGCGTACATCAGGTCGCGCGACGCCGCGTGTTGCTGCAACTGGGCCGTGATCATGCCGGATTCGACCGTGATGCTGCGATCACCGGGGCTGAATTCCAGCAGCCGGTTCATGCGCTCCATCGAGACCACGACTTCGCCCCGTGCCGCCACGGCGCCGCCGCTG
>JAGPES010000299.1 GCA_018057015.1 Pseudomonadales bacterium
ACAGGGGCCGCGGGCATGGCCCGCTCCTGCACATCGGGCGCAGCGGGATTCAGCAGCGCGATAAAGGCCCGCGCCGCGTTCGACAGCGTGCGGTCGCGGTGGTAGACGTAGCCCAGGCTGCGTGCCAGGCGCGCCTCGGTCAGTTCCAGCGCCACCAGTTCCTCGGTGCGCATGCTGTCGGGCAGCACCGACCAGCCGAGGCCGATCGCCGCGAGCATGCGCAGCGTCTCCAGGTAATTGGTCGACATGCTCACTTCGAGGCGCACGCCGCTGGCGTCGAAGAGCTGTTGCAGGATCTGCCCGGTGTAGGTGCCGGGACCCGGGAGCACCGCGGGATGCTGCGCGAGCTCGCCGATCGACACGCGCGCGTGCCCCGCCAGCGGGTGGTCGCGCGCCACCATCACCGAGAGCGGATCCGGCCAGACCTCGCGCGCCTCCAGCCGCGGCGCCGAGCCCGCGGGCGCCAGCGTGATCACCGCGAACTCCAGGTTGCCCTGCGCCACGGCATCGTGAGCCTTCTCCGAATCCATGAACTCGATCTCGAGCCGCACCTCGGGGTGACGGCGCGAGAACTCGCGCAGCACCGGCGGCAGGCGATGCAGTCCGATGTGGTGGCTGGTCGCGATCGCGAGCGGGCCGCTGACGCTGCCCGAGAGGTCGCGGATCACGCGCTCGGTGTCCTCGATGTCGCGCAGGATGCGCTGCGCGCGCGGCAGCAGCCGCCGCCCGCTCTCGGTCAGCGAGACGTGGCGGCCGATACGGTCGAACAGGCGCGCACCGAGTTGTTCCTCCAGTGCCGCGATGCGCTTGCTGATCGCGGGCTGGGTCACGTGCAGCCGCTCGGCGGGCACCGAGAACGAGGACGTTTCGGCAACGGCGAGGAAGGCGCTCAGCAACTGCGTGTCCATGGGGGCTCCTGTGGATCCTGCCAATCCATTCCGATAGAGAATTGAATTAATGAAAACAATGAATTTGTGTAATTGCAAGACTCACCCTTAAACTAGCGCCCGTCAACGCCAGCCAACGGGATGAAGCCATGCAGCCGCGCACCCTCTACGACAAACTGTGGGACAGCCACCTCGTCAAGCAGCGTGACGACGGTTCCGCGCTGATCTACATCGACCGGCACCTGATCCACGAGGTGACCTCGCCGCAGGCCTTCGAGGGCCTCAGCCTGGCGGGGCGCAAGCCGTGGCGCCTGGACGCCAACCTCGCGGTGCCCGACCACAACGTCTCCACCGATCCCGAGGAGCGCAAGGGCGGCTACGCGCAGATGAAGGACGAGGTCTCGCGCATCCAGTTGCAGACGCTCGACGCGAACTGCGAACGCTTCGGCATCCGCGAGATCGCGCTCAACGACCGCCGCCAGGGCATCGTGCACGTGATCGGTCCCGAGACCGGCGCCGTGCTGCCGGGCATGACGGTGGTCTGCGGCGACTCGCACACCTCCACGCACGGCGCCTTTGGCTGCCTCGCGCACGGCATCGGCACCAGCGAGGTCGAGCACGTGCTCGCGACACAGTGCCTGGTGACGCGCAAGATGAAGAACATGCTGGTGCGCGTCGACGGCACGCTCGGCCCCGGCGTCAGCGCCAAGGACCTGGTGCTCGCGGTGATCGGCAGGATCGGCACCGCAGGCGGCACCGGTTACGCGATGGAATTCGGCGGCGAGGCGGTGCGCGCGCTGTCGATGGAAGGGCGCATGACGATCTGCAACATGGCGATCGAGGCCGGGGCGCGCGCCGGTCTGGTGGGCGTGGACGGGAAGACGCTGGCCTACGTCGAAGGGCGCGAGTTCGCCCCGAGGGGTGCGCTGCTCGAGCAGGCCAGGGCGGCGTGGCGGAAGCTCGTGAGCGACGAGGGCGCCGTCTTCGACCGCGTGGTGGAACTGCGCGCTGCGGACATCGAGCCGCAGGTCTCCTGGGGCAACTCGCCCGAGATGGTGAGCGCCGTCTCGGCCACGGTGCCGGATCCGGCGGCGATCGATGACGCGGAGCGCCGTGCCGGCGTGGTCCGAGCGCTGGAGTACATGGGGCTGCGACCCGGCATGCCGATCGGGGACATCCGCGTGGACCGCGTGTTTATCGGCTCGTGCACGAATTCCCGCATCGAGGACCTGCGCGCCGCGGCCGCCGTGGCCAGGGGGCGGCGCAAGGCAGACGGCGTGAAGCAGGTACTGGTGGTGCCCGGTTCCGGGCAGGTCAAGGCGCAGGCCGAGGCCGAGGGCCTGGACCGCGTCTTTCGCGAGGCCGGCTTCGAGTGGCGCGAGCCGGGCTGCTCGATGTGCCTCGCGATGAACGCCGACAAGCTGCTGCCGGGCGAGCACTGCGCCTCGACCTCGAACCGCAACTTCGAGGGGCGCCAGGGGCACGGCGGGCGCACCCACCTGGTGAGTCCGGCGATGGCGGCCGCGGCGGCGGTCGCGGGACATTTCGTCGACGTACGCCAGATGATGGACCGATAGGAGGAGCCCATGCGTGCATTTACCGTCCATTCCGGGATCGTGGCGCCGCTCGACCGCGCCAATGTCGACACCGACCTGATCATCCCGAAGCAGTTCCTGAAGTCGATCCGCCGCAGCGGTTTCGGCCCGAACCTGTTCGACGCCCTGCGCTACCTCGACGAGGGCGTGCCGGATGCCGACTGCAGCAAGCGGCCGCTGAACCCCGATTTCGTGCTGAACCAGCCGCGTTACCGCGGCGCCAGCATCCTGCTGGCGCGGCAGAACTTCGGCTGCGGTTCGAGCCGCGAGCATGCCCCGTGGGCGCTCGATGACTACGGATTCCGCGTCGTGATCGCACCGAGCTTTGCCGACATATTCTTCAATAATTGCTTCAAGAATGGCCTGTTACCTATTGTTCTTGAAACAAATATTGTTGATTTGTTGTTCCGACAGGTCGAGGCCGGCGAGGGCTACACCCTCGCCGTCGACCTGCCGGAACAGGTCGTCGTGCTGCCCGACGGCACCCGGTACCGTTTCGAGATCGACGCCTTCCGCAAGGATTGCCTGCTGCACGGGCTCGACGACATCGGGCTTACGCTGCAGGAAGCGGACGCGATCCGCGCCTTCGAGGCGCGCCAGCGCGCCGAGTCGCCGTGGTTGCAGGGCGCGTGAAGGCTGCATTCACTTTAACTTTTCAGCTTTAGAAAACAGACGTAATGCAATGAAAATATTGATTCTTCCTGGTGATGGTATCGGTCCGGAAGTGGTCGCGGAGGCGGTCAAGGTGCTGCGCGTCGCGGATCGGCGCTTCGGCCTCGGCGTCGAGTTGAGCGAGGGACTGCTGGGCGGTGCGGCGATCGATGTGCACGGCAAACCGTTGCCCGGGGAAACGCTGGCCAGGGCGCGTGCCGCCGATGCCATCCTGCTCGGCGCCGTCGGTGGACCGAAGTGGGACACCATCGATCGGCCACTGCGCCCCGAGAAGGGCCTGCTCGGGATCCGCGCCGAGCTGGGCCTCTTCGGCAACCTGCGACCGGCCATCCTCTACCCGCAGCTGGCCGGCGCCTCGGCGCTGAAGCCCGAGGTGGTCGCGGGGCTCGACATCCTGATCGTGCGCGAGCTGACCGGGGGCATCTACTTCGGCGAACCGCGCGGCATCCGCACGCTGCCCAACGGCGAGCGCCAGGGCTTCAACACCGACGTCTACAGCGAATCCGAGATCCGCCGCATCGGTCGCGTGGCCTTCGAGGCCGCGCGCAAGCGCGGCAAGCGCCTGTGCTCGGTCGACAAGGCCAACGTGCTCGAGGTCACCGTGCTGTGGCGCGAGGTCATGACGGAGCTGGCGGCCGAGTTCCCGGACGTCGAGCTTTCGCACATGTACGTCGACAATGCCGCGATGCAACTGGTGCGCGCGCCCAGGCAGTTCGACGTGGTGGTCACCGGCAACCTGTTCGGCGACATCCTCTCGGACGCCGCGGCGATGCTGACCGGGTCCATCGGCATGCTGCCCTCGGCCTCGCTGGACGCCAACGGCAAGGGCATGTACGAGCCCGTGCACGGCTCGGCGCCCGACATCGCCGGGCAGGGCAAGGCCAACCCGCTGGCGACGGTGCTCTCGCTGGCGATGATGCTGCGCTACAGCTTCGGCAAGCTCGCAGCGGCCGATGCCATCGAGCGCGCGGTGGGCACGGTGCTGGATGCCGGGCTGCGCACCGGGGATATCATGACGTCCGGCTGCCGCCAGGTGGACACCGCCGGCATGGGCGATGCGCTCTGCGAGGCGCTGCTCGCCGGCTGACCCGGGGGCACGGAACGAACCACGGACGGGGCGCGGCCCGTCCCGCGAGCTGTAACTGGAAAACCGGGGAGAGAACATGAGCAAGAGCAAGAGCAAAAGCTACGACGTGGCGGTGGTGGGAGCGACGGGGGCGGTGGGCGAGTGCATGCTCGACATCCTGGCATCGCGCAACTTCCCGGTGCGCAAGGTCCACGCGCTGGCGAGCGAACGCTCGGTCGGCAAGACGGTAGCCTTCGGCCGCCAGGAGCTCGAGGTGGAGAACCTGGCCGACTTCGATTTCGGCAAGGTACAGATCGGGCTGTTTTCACCGGGCGCCAGTGTCTCGGCGATCTACGCCCCGAAGGCGGGTGCGGCCGGCTGCGTGGTGATCGACAACACCTCGCAGTTTCGCTATGACGACGACATTCCGCTGGTGGTGCCGGAGGTCAACCCCGAGGCGATCGCGCAGTATCGCAACCGCAATATCATCGCCAACCCCAACTGCAGCACGATCCAGATGCTGGTCGCGCTGAAGCCGATCCACGACGCCGTGGGCATCACGCGCATCAACGTCGCGACCTACCAGGCCGTCTCCGGCACCGGCAAGGAGG
>JAGPES010000300.1 GCA_018057015.1 Pseudomonadales bacterium
GTGCGCGTCCGGCGTTGCGCTCGCCGCTTGTCCGAACAGCCGCTGCAGCAGGCCGGAACGCCCTGCGCCCTGCGCGCGCAGCGCCAGCAGCACTTCTTCCTGCAGCGCGGCACAGGAACGCAGTATCTCCCCGAGTCCCCCGGCGTGTTGCAGGCGCTGGTGGGCATGGCGGCGCAGCGTTGTGATGCGCCGCTTGAGCCCGCCCGGCAGCTCGTCGAGCGCCAGGCCCGAGAGCAGGGCGTCGACGGCCTCGGCCGCCGCGCTCTCGCTGTTCCTGTTGCGCTCCTCGAGCAGGCGGATGCGCTCGTCGACCACGTCGATCTTGCTCGCGAGCACGGCGGTGGGGAGCGAGCGGCCCTTGCGGATGAAATCGCGCAGGCCCGCGAGCTGCACGTCGAGTTCCTGCTCCTGCCCCTCGCAGGCGAGCGAGATGCGGTTGACGGCGCGCGCGAGTTCGCGCTCGCGCTCCTCGTGCTCGTGCTCGAGCCGTTCCTGCGTCTCCAGCGCGAGGAGGTAGCGCGCCTTCCAGTCGGTATGTCGATCGCTCACTCGATGGTCCCGAAAAATGGCCCGGCCACCGCGGTCGCAGCGAAGGCCGCAGGCAAGGCAGGTGCGGCAATGATAGTGGCTGTCGCGGCACCGCGCCTCTCAGGCCGTGCGCACGGGGATCCGGAAAACCACCGTGTAGAGCGCCGGCACCACGAGCAACGTCAGCACGGTCGCGAAACCGAGTCCCGCCATGATCGTGATCGACATGTTCACGAAGAACACGTCGGCGAGCAGCGGGACCAGGCCGAGGATCGTGGTGGCCGCGGCGAGCGACACCGGCCGCAGCCGGCTCACCGCCGCGTCGACGACGGCCTCGAGGCGGTCCTTGCCGGTCGCGATCTGGCGGTCGATCTCCTCGATCAGCACGATCGCGTTCTTGATCAGCAGGCCCACCAGTGACAGCGCACCGAGTATCGACATGAAGTCGAATGGCGCGCCGGCCGCGAGCAGGCCGGCGGTGATGCCGATGATCGCAAGCGGCACCGTGAGCCAGATGATCAGCGGCTGGCGCAGCTGCGCGAACAGCAGCACGCTGGTCAGCACCATCGCGAGGAAGCCGAGCGGCAGCGTGCTCTTCAGGCCCGCGCTTGCCCCGCTCGAGTCCTCGAACTCGCCACCCCACGACCGGCTGTAGCCGGGCGGCAGCTCCAGGGTCTCGATGCGCGCGCGCAGGCGCTGGAACAGCGGGTCGACGAGCTCGCCGGCCGGATTGCAGGAGGCGGTGATCGTGAGCTGGCGGTCGCGGCTGCGCAGCACAGTATTCTCCCAGCGCGTATCGAAGCCCGAGACCACCTGGGACACGGGTACCGATTTTTGCAGCATCGGGCTCCAGACGCCGATGTCGCGCAGATTGCCGATGTCGCCGCGCTCGCTCTCGGGCGCTCGCACCAGGATCGGCAGCAGGTGCACGCCGTCACGGTAGAGACCGGCGCGCGTGCCCTCGAAGGCATATTGCAGGGCGCCCGCGAGGTCCTCGCGCGTGATGCCGAGCTGGCGCCCGACCTGTTCGTTGAACACCGGGCGCACCACCTTCACCGGCTCGCGCCAGTCGTCGCGGATCTCGCGTGCCTCGGGATCGGCGCGCATGATCGACTTCGCCTGCTCGGAGAGACGGCGCAGTTCGCCGGCGTCCGGTCCGTGAAAGCGCACCTCGATCTTGCTGTCGCGTCCCGGGCCGATGCGTATCGACTTGATGACCGGATCGATCCATGGCATCCGGGTGGCCAGGTACGCGGCCACCGCCCCCCACACCGGCGCGATCTGCTCGCGGCTGGCGGTGCGCACGATGATCTGGGCATAGGCGGCCGAGCTTTCCTTGGAGTCGTAGACCAGCGTGAAGCGCTGGTGCGGGCCGCCGATCGCCACGCTGGTCTGGATCACGCCGGGCTGTGTGCGCAGGAATTCCTCCACGCGCAGGGCATCTTCGCGCGTCTTGCGGATGTCGGTGCCCTCCGGCTCCCAGATGTCGACGAAGAACTGCGGCGTGCTGGAGGTGGGGAAGAATCCGCTCTTCACGAAGCCGAAGCCGGCGAGCGCAGCGAGGAACAGCGCCGCCACGGCGCCCAGCGTCAGCACACGATGGCGCACGGCGAGGACGACGGCGCGGCGGTACAGGCGAAAGCCGCGGCCCGCGTAGGGATCGCGCGCGCTCGTGGGGCTGCCGGGCTTGAGCAGCAGTGCGCACAGCAGCGGCGTGGTGCTGATCGCGGTGAGCCAGGAAAGCAGCAGGGAAATCAGGATGACCCAGAACAGCGATCCGGCGAATTCCCCGGTGGCGTCCGGCGAGAGACCGATGGCGGAGAAAGCCAGGATGCCGATCACGGTGCCACCCAGCAGTGGCCACACGGTGCTGCCCACGCTGTGGCGCGCGGCCTCGGGCGCGGGCATGCCCGCCTGCATGCGCACCAGCATGCCCTCGGCGACCACGATCGCGTTGTCGACCAGCATGCCGAGCGCGATCACCAGTGCGCCGAGCGAGATGCGCTGCAGCTCGATGCCGTAGAGCTGCATCACGAACAGCGTGCCGGCCACGGTGATCAGCAGCACCGCGCCGATGATCAGGCCGGTGCGCGGGCCCATGAACAGCAGCAGCACCGCGAGCACGATGCCTACCGCCTGGGCCACGCTGACGAGGAATCCCCCCACCGAGCGGGCTACCTCGCGAGGCTGGTTGTAGATGGACCGGATCTCCATTCCCGCCGGGATGATCGGCAGCAGCGACTGCAACTTCGCCTGGACCCGCGCGCCGACCTCCACCACGTTCTCGCCGCGCAGCATCGACACGCCGATCGTGAGGCCCGGCTTGCCGTTGACGTAGTACATCGGTCCCGGCACGTCCTCGTAGGCGCGCGTGATGCTGGCGATGTCGCTCAGGCGCACCAGGTGGCGCTCGTCGGAACCGATCAGCACGTTGCCCATGTCGGCCACGGAGCGAAACTCCCCGCTGGGCTCGATGCGCAGCATTTCGTCGCCGACTCGCACGCGGCCGGCGTCGGCCACGATGTTCTGCGACTGCAGCACCGCGGCGATATCGGTGACCGAGATTCCGAGCTCTCCGAGCCGGGCGCGCGAGAGATCGACGTACACGACCTCGCGCTGGGCGCCGCCGAGCTCCACCTTGCGCACGCCAGGCACCTGCAGCAGCTCGCGCTTGACGCGATCCGCCGTGTCCCACAGGTCGCGCCAGCTGTAGCCCTCGCCGCTGAGCGCGCCGTAGACGCCGTAGACATCGCCGAAGTCGTCGATGACCATCGGCTCCCCGGCCCCGGGCGGCAGTTGCCGGCGGACGTCGGCGATCTTGCGCCTGAGCTCGTCGTAGATGGCGGGGAAATCCTCGGCGCGGTAGCGGTCCTTGAACTCGACCTGGATGTCGGAGACGCCCGGGCGCGATACCGACATCTTCAGGCTCTTCACCTGCTCCATGCGCTGGATGGCGTCCTCGATGTGGTAAGTGACTTCCTGCTGCACCTGCTCGGCGTTGGCGCCCGGGTAGCGCGTGATGACCTTGGCGATCTTGATCGTGAACGCCGGATCCTCGAGCTTGCCGATGCGCTCGAATCCGCTGATGCCGCCGCCCACCAGGATGATCACCAGCAGCCAGGACACGACCTTGTTGCGGACGGAGTATTCGCCGATGTTCATGGTGTGGCCCGGCGCCTCAACGCGGGTCGCCGGCGCGCGGTATGGCCTGCTCGCCCGATGCCATGCGCGTGACCTTCATGCCCTCGGCCATGTGCGAGGCGCCGACGGCGACGATCTCCTCGCCGCCGGCCAGGCCTTCGATGACATGGATGCGCTCGCCCTGCATTTCGCCCACGCGCAGCTCGCGTCGCGACACGGTCATGGTCCCCGGGTCGATCACCCAGGCCACCGGGTGGAGCGTGGCATCGCCGAGCACCGCGGTCGCCGGTATCCATATGTCCTGCGACTCCTGCACGAGGTGCCTGAAATCCACTGTCACCGTCGCGGTCATGCCGGGCAGTATCACGACGTCCTTCGGATTGGTCATGGTGAAGGTGATCTCGAAGGTCTGCGTCTGCGGGTCGGCCTTGGTGGCGACCTCCTTGATCTTCAGCGGGAAACGCTGCTCCGGCTTGCCCTCGAAGGTGGCCCATGCCGGCGCGTCGGCGCCGGCGGACTCGATCGCGACCTGCTCCGGTACCGTCAACGTGCGCACCAGCGTCTCGGACAGGTCGATCTTCACGTCGAGGCTGTTCAGCTGCTGCAGGCTGATCACGGCCTCCTTGGCGGCGACTTCCTCGAAGCGCTGCACCAGGCGCTTGGCCACGCTGCCCGCAAAGGGCGCCTTGAGTTCGGTGTACGCGAGATCCTGCTGCGCCTGGCGCAGCGCCGCCTCGGCGCTCTTGAAGCTGGCCTCGGTGCGGTCGTAGTCGATGCGCGAGATGTTCCCGGACGGCAGCAGCTCGCGGGTGCGTTCGTAGTTGCGCCGGGCGTTGTCGTAGCTCGCCTGGCGATCGCTCAGCACGATGCGGAAGTCGGTGGCGTCGAGGCGTGCCAGCACCGCGCCCTCGCTGACGGTGTCGCCCTCCCTGACCAGGATGTCCGTGACGGTGCCGGGCACGCGAAAGCTCAGTTCGGCACGCCGTGCGGCATCGATGCGCCCGGGGAACTGGCGCTGGCTGGCGCCGCCGGCGGTGTCGACCACGAAGGTCTTGACCGGGCGCACCACGGCGGGCACGGCCGTCGCGGAGGCGGCGGGCTGGTCCTTTCCGGCGTCGCAGGCGCCCAGCAGCACCAGCAGGGCGCCCAACAGGGCGCAGC
>JAGPES010000301.1 GCA_018057015.1 Pseudomonadales bacterium
CCGGCACGCCGCGCGCGAGCGTGACCCGGTTTGCGACACCGAGGCTGCTGCCCCCTGGCAGCCGCCACGCCAGCAGCGCGGCCATCGCCAGGTAGACCATCATCGCCGCCACGAGAAAGGCCGCGGGTGCGCCGAGCCAGTGGCAGGCGATCACGGCGAGCAGCACGACCGCGAACAGCCCCGGCGCGAGCTCGGCGATCACGCCGGGATGCGTCCGGCCGGAGAGAAGAGTCTGCATGGTCGTCCGGTACTCGGGTCGGGACGTAGAAGATACACTCGCAGGCACATTGCCGGCAGGCGGCACCCGGCGCAGGAAGATTACGCATGACGCAGAGCACAGAGGCATTCTGGGTCATCGCCCCCGGTCAGGGCGAGATCCGGAGCGAAGCGCTGCGCGACCCCGGCGCGGGAGAGGTGCTGGTGCGTGCGCTCTACTCGGCCGTCAGCCGCGGCACCGAAAGCCTGGTGTGGCGCGCCGAGGTACCCGAGAGCGAGTTCCAGCGCATGCGCGCGCCGTTCCAGCAGGGCGAGTTTCCGTTCCCGGTGAAGTACGGCTACGCCAGCGTCGGCGTGGTCGAGTCCGGCGACCCGGCACTCGTGGGACGCACGGTGTTCTGCCTGTACCCGCACCAGTCGCGCTACGTGGTGGCGGCAGGCGCGGTGACGCCGCTCCCCCCGGAGTTGCCGGCCGCGCGCGCCGTGCTCGCCGCCAACATGGAGACGGCGCTGAACGCGGTGTGGGACGCGGCGCCCGGGCCGGGCGACCGGATCTCGGTGATCGGCGCCGGCGTGGTCGGAGCGCTGGTTGCGTTCCTGTGCGCGCGGATGCCGGGAACGGACGTCGAGCTGCTGGATGTCGATCCCGCGCGCGGCGAGCTTGCCGCGCTGCTCGGCTGCCGCTTTTGCCCGCCCGAGCAGGCGAGCGGCGAGCGCGACCTGCTGATCCACGCCAGCGGCCACCCCGCAGGCCTGCGCACCGCCTTGCGGCTGGCCGGGGCGGAAGCGACCGTGGTCGAGCTCAGCTGGTACGGCACGCGGGCCGTCGAGCTGCCGCTCGGCGGCGCGTTCCACTCCCGGCGGCTGACGCTGAAGTCGAGCCAGGTCGGGCGACTGCCGCCCGGCCGGGTGCCGCGCTGGGACAGCCGCCGCCGGCTCCGGACCGCGCTGGAGCTGCTCCGGGATGCGCGCCTGGACGCGCTCCTGAACGACGAGGGTTCTTTCCACCAGCTGCCCTCGAGCCTGCAGCGCCTCGCGTCGGATCCCGCCGGGGTACTCTGCCACCGCGTCCGCTACGAACAACCCTGAGACCCGCTTGCGGCCCGCCGCCAAGGAGACGAGCGCATGTACAGCCTCAACGTCCGCGATCACATCATGATCGCCCACAGCTTCCGGGGAGAGATCTTCGGCCCGGCCCAGCGACTGCACGGCGCGACCTACGTGGTGGACCTGGCGTTCCGGCGCGCGGAACTCGACGCGGACGGACTGGTCGTGGACATCGGGCTCGCCGCACAGGTCCTGAAGCAGGTGCTCGATGCGCTGAATTACCGCAATCTCGACGAGGACCCCGCGTTCGCGGGCCGCAACACCACCACCGAGTTCATGGCGCGCGAGATCTTCGAGCGGGTCGCGGCGCAGGTGCGCGCCGGTGCGCTCGGTGCCGGCGCGCGCGGCCTGGACGCGCTGTCGGTCACGCTGCACGAGTCCCACGTTGCGTGGGCGCGCTACGAAGGAGGCTTGTGAGCCCGGCCTGCAGTTTCGTCGTTGCCGGCTCTGCGGCGCAGCTCACCGGCGGCTACCTCTACGACGCACGGATCGCCGCCGGCCTCTGCGAGCTCGGCTGGCGAGTGACCACGCACGGGCTCGACGGGAGCTTCCCCCTGCCCGATGCGCGGGCGCGCCGCGCGCTCCAGGACTGCCTCGCGCTGCACCCCGACGGATCGCGCGTGGTGATCGACGGGCTGGTGTTCGGTGGTCTGCCCGACGTGGCGCGCGCCCACGCCTCGAGGCTCGAGCTCGTCGCCCTCGTGCACCACCCACTGGCGGAGGAAACGGGACTGGTTCCGGCCGTGCGCGAGGCCCTGGCGGCGAGCGAGCGCGCCGCGCTCGCCTGTGCGAGGCGGATCGTGGTGACCAGCCGGTTCACCGCGCGCCAGCTCGCCGGCTATGCGGTTCCCGCCGCTCGCATCCGCGTGGTCGAACCGGGTGTCGATCCGGCGCCGCTGGCCGCGGCCGACCACGAGCCCGTGCGTCTGCTCTGCGTGGCGAGCCTGACGCCGCGCAAGGGGCACCTGGTGCTGATCGAGGCGCTCGCGGCACTGCGTTCCCTGGCGTGGTCCTGCACGCTGGTCGGCAGCACCACCCGCGATTCCGCGCATGCCCGGCGCGTGATGCAGGCAATCGCGGCGAGCGGGCTCGCCGCGAGGTTCGCGCTGCCCGGTGAACTGGCGCCGCCGCTGCTCCGCGAACACTACCTCGGTGCGGACCTTTTCGTGCTGCCCTCGCTGTTCGAGGGCTACGGCATGGTGGTGAGCGAAGCCATTGCCCACGGCCTGCCAGTGCTCGCCACGCGTGGTGGGGCGCTCGCCGAAACCGTGCCCCCCGGAGCCGGCGTGCTGGTGCCACCCGGCGATGCCGCGGCACTCGCCGGGGCGCTCGAAGCGCTGCTGCGCGATGCCAGCACCAGGGTGCGGCTGCGCGGGGCGGCGCGCCTGGCGCGCGGGACGCTCCGCGACTGGCGCCAGGCGGCACGGGTGTTCGCCACCGCCCTGGCGGCGGATCCGTCGTGAACCCCGCGCAACACGGGCAAGCGCCTCACCCCGACAGCCGCTTCGACGCGGACTGGCTCGCGCTGCGCGAGGGCGCGGATGCCGCCGCCCGTGCGCGCGAACTCACGGATCTCGCGGCCGACTGGCTCTGCGGCCGCGGACATGTGCCTTACGCCTGCGTGGACCTCGGCACGGGCAGCGGATCGAACCCGCGCTTCCTGGCGCCGCGCCTGCCCGGCCCGCAATCCTGGCGCCTGCTGGATCACGACGCGACGTTGCTCGAGCGTGCCGCCCGTGACTGCGCCGACCTGCGCGATGCCGCGGGCAACCCGGTGGACCTGCGGCCCGAGTGCCGGGACCTGTCCGCGCTCGAAGCCGGAGATCTCGCGGGCGCCGACCTCGTCTGCGCCTCGGCGCTGATCGACCTGGTCGGCGCGTCGTGGCTCGACCGCCTGGCCGAGGCCTGCGCCAGTGCCGGCGCGGCCGTGCTGTTCAGCCTGTCGGTGGACGGCGAGTGGGGCTGCCGGCGCGCGGGCGCCGAGGACGCCGACCCCGACGACGCGCTGGTGCGGTCGGCCTTCAACGCGCACCAGCGGCGCGACAAGGGCGTCGGCGCCGCGCTCGGCCCGGATGCGCCCGCGCAACTCGCCAAGCGCCTGCGCCGCCTGGGCTACCGGGTGCGCGTGGCACCGAGCCCGTGGCGGCTCGGCACGAAGCACGCACCGGACGCGGCCCTTGCCGCGGCCCTGATCGACGGCTGGCTGCGCGCGGCGCTGGAACAGGAGCCCGCCGCGAGCGCGCGCCTGCACGCGTGGCACGCCCGGCGCAGGGCGGCGCTCGACGATCCCGCCTTCGTGCTGACCGTGGGTCACGTGGACCTCTTCGCCTGCCCGCGCGCGGGCGAGCCGTCATGCGGTGGTGAGGCGTGAGCGGGCCGCGACGCGCCGGGCGCCTGCCGGGCGGCGCGTGGCTGCGCGCCGTGGCGAGTGTGCTGCTGCTCGCGGCAATCCTGGCCTGGATCCGTCCGTCCAGCCTGCGCGAGACCGTGGAGGCGGTTTCCGCCCCGTGGCTGGCGCTCGCGCTGTTGCTCGCCGTGCCGCAGCTGCTGCTCTCCGCGTGGCGCTGGCGGCTGACGGCGGGGCTGCTCGGCGTGCCGCTGCCGATGCGAAGGGCCGTCAGCGAGTACTGGCTCGGCAATTTCCTGAACCAGGTGGTGCCGGGCGGCGTCGCCGGCGATGCAACCCGCGCGTGGCGTCACGCCCGCACCGAGGTCCCGGCGCGCGAAGCCTGGCACGCGGTGGTGATCGAGCGCGCCGCGGGACAGTTCGTGCTGCTCGCCTGCGCCTTGCTGTCGTTGCCGCTCGCGCCGCCCCTGCGCGAGGGCCTTCGCGACTGGCTCGCGCGAGGCGCTCCGGGCGCAGCGCCGGTCGCCGCCGTTGCGGCCGTGCTGGCGGTGCTCGCCGCACGCCGGGCCGGGCCTGCACTCGCGCGCTTTTCGCGCGACCTCGGGCGGGCGCTGCTGGGGCGCTCGGCCTGGCCACGGCAGTTGCTGGTCTCGCTGGCACTGCTGTGCAGCTATGTCGCGGTCTACCTCTGCTGCGCCCGCGCGCTCGGCGTCGAGGCCGCCGCGCTGACACTGGCACCGCTGGTGTGCTGGGTGCTGCTGGCGATGGCCCTGCCGATCTCGCTCGCCGGCTGGGGCATCCGCGAGGGAGCCGCCGCCGCGGTGTGGCTGCTGGCCGGTCTGCCCGTGGCCCAGGGCGTCGCGGTGTCGCTGCTCTACGGTGTGGTCGTGCTGGTGTCCGCGCTTCCGGGCGCGTGGATCCTGCTCGGCGGGGGCGCCACCCCCGCGGCGCGCGGGGGTCTTGCCTCAGGCGAGCCCGGCTGATGCCGGGGCAGGGCCGGCCGCGCCATCCAGCGCCAGGTCGAACAGGCTGTCGGCGCCGCAAGCGAACACGCGACAGCGCGGGCGCAACGCCGCATCCAGCGAGGTGATCGGCGGCAGGCACACACCGGGACGTCCGGAGCCG
>JAGPES010000302.1 GCA_018057015.1 Pseudomonadales bacterium
CGAGGAGGCCAGGGCGGACTTTTTGCGCGCGGCGGAGCTCGGCGACCCCCTGCTGGTCAGCTTGCACCTCGGCGTGCTGCATTACCGCACGGGCGATTTTGCGGCTGCGCGGCGTTATTTCGATGCCTGTCTGCAGCGCCTTCCCGACAGCGCGGCCTGCCTGGAGCACCGGGCGCGGCTGTCGCGTGATGCCGGTGATCCCGAGGGCGCAATAGCGGATTTCAGCAGGGTGCTCGCGCTCGAATCCAGGCCGGATCCCGGCACTTATGTCTCGCTGGCGGATATGCTCGCCTCGCGTGGGGACGAGGGAGTTGTCGCAGCCCTCGACGTGCTCGACCAGGCCAACGCGAAGCTCGGTGTCACGCCGCAGATCCAGCGCAAGGCGATCGCGCTGGAATTGCGCCGCGAGCAGCCCGGGCGCGCCCTCGAGCGCATGCGCGAGCTCGAGCCCACGCTCGGCGCATCGCCCGACTGGAAAGTGGAGGTGGGCGAGCTGCTGCTCGCGACGGGCCGGCGCGACGAGGCGCGGGTCTACTTCCGCACGGCGGTCGATCAGCTGGGCGGTCTCAGGTTGACGCCGGCGCGGCAGCAGTTGCTGCACCGGGCACAGAATCACTTGAATGACGAGGCGGGCGATCCAGCCAGCGGATTTACGGCGCGGTCAGTAGCAGGGACGGCATCCCGCGAGGAGCCGTCGAAATCAGTAAACCAGGGCGGGTGGGATAACCGATGAACAGTGGTATCAGGCGCGTCAAGGCTGGTGTGCTGCAGTTGCCAGGGCGCGGCGGTGCAGGCGTGGTGTTGGGGATGACATTGCTGATTCCTGCCGCCCACGCCCAGCTCGCGATCAGTGTCGTGACTGAACCGGCGACCGGGATATCGGCCACCGGCGCTACGCTTAACGGCACCGTGAACGGCAACGGCACGGATGTGAGCGCCGTGTATTTCGACTACGGCGCGAGCAGTGCCTACGAAAACATATTTGTCAACGCGGTCCCGTTCAACGTCACCGCCGCGCAGGGTGCGACGCCCGTGTCGCTGGTCATCGGTGGCTTGAGTTGCGACACGACGTATCACTTTCGCGTCACCGCCGACGACGAGAACGGCCGCAACGCACAGGGCGGCGATCTTGCCTTTACCACCACCGCGTGCCCGTCACCCGAGGCAAAACCCATTCCGGCGACATCGCTCTGGAGCCTGCTGGCCATGTCGGGCCTGCTCGCGGGCGCTGCCGCGTGGGTGCGGTCCGTGCGTAATCGCTGAGGCGCGGCGCTATCGAGCGATGACGACGCGCCTCTTCTTCGCGGCAGCAGCGCACGGAGAAGTTCGTCTTGTGCGAGAGCACCGCGAACAATTCCCGGGCTCCTCGGGCAAACACCGCGAGCGACCAGGGCAGGCCCCGGATGTCGACGCCTGCGGCTATGCCGCCGGGTGCTGGATCCTGTTCGTCCCACGGCGTGGTGGCGGGTGCGCATGGGATACTATGTGCCAAAGCGCCTGACTCGGCCCGGATGGAGACGATGCTTGGGATGTTCAATCGGATTGTAGCGCGCCTTGCGCGCCGGCTGATGGCGCGACGCGAAGCCGATGTCGCGATCCGCGCGCCGTACCTCTACCGCTGGCACGTGATGCCGAAGAACCGCTTCCTGAACGTTTACCTGCACTGCTATCACGCCAGCGACCCCGGTCCGGAACTGCATGACCACCCCTGGCACTCCCTGAGCTACCTGATCGACGGCGAGCTGTGCGAAGAGACGCCCGATGGCACGGTCGCGCGCCGTGCCGGACAGTTCGTGTTCCGTCGTGCCGCCCGGATGCACCGCGTCCACCTCGTGAGCGAGCACGCGACGACACTGTTCGTCACCGGCCCGAAATTTCGGGCCTGGGGCTTCATGACTGCCCGCGGCTGGGTTCCCTGGCAGGAATACCCGGGCTGATCCCCGTCCAGGCCGTCACCGGCGCGCTCATCCGCCAGGTACTCGAACCGTTGCAACGCACAAGGAGCAGCCCATGACACAGATGAAGAAGAAGGATTACGGGGACCTGCTCGAACCGATGGAGCTCGAGCTGAACAACGTCGCGCGCTGGCTGCAGCACACCGGCAAGCGGATTGTCGTGCTGTTCGAGGGGCGCGACACGGCCGGCAAGGGCGGGGTGATCAATGCGATCGCGGATTGCCTGAACCCGCGCCAGGTCAGGATCGCCGCCCTGCCCAAGCCCACCGAGCGCGAGCAAACGCAATGGTACTTCCAGCGTTACATCGAGCACCTGCCCGCCGCTGGCGAGATGGTCCTGTTCGATCGCAGCTGGTACAACCGCGCCGGCGTCGAGAAGGTGATGGGTTTCTGCAGCGAGGCGGAGTACGCGCGCTTCCTGGCGCAGGCGCCGGTCTTCGAGCGAATGCTGGTCGAGGACGGCATCCTGCTCTACAAGTACTGGCTGAGCGTCGACCAGCAATACCAGGAGGAACGCTTCGCCGAGCGCGCACAGGATCCGCTGAAGCGCTGGAAACTGTCGCCGATCGACCTGAAGTCGCGCGCATGCTACGAGGAATACGGCCGGGCGCGCGACGCGATGTTCGAGGCCACCCACACGCGGCACGCACCTTGGTGCGTTGTCGATTTCAACGACCAGAAGCGCGGTCGCCTGAACCTGATCCGCCACTTGCTGGACAGCGTGCCGGACTGCCACTTGCCGGAGGAGGCGTTTGAACTGCCGCCGCTGCCGCACAAGCCGCGCAAGGAGCGTTTCACGACGCCCGTGAAGCCGCTTCGCAACCGCTTCTGATCGTGCGGCCGGCGCCCGCGCGCCGCATTGAGGGACTTGTTGCCTTGTTCGTCACTGGTTTTCTTCGGGTCGTCACGGGGGGATTCATGCAGATTTCGCAATGGGCGCGCCGCGCCTCGATGACACTCGCGCTGGTGCTTGGCGCTGCCGGCGCCCTGGCCGATGCCAGGGCAGACAACGCAGCCGCGCTGAGGCAGATCTTCGCCGACAGCGACGAGGCGGCGCTGTCGCTGAGCCCCGTGAGCGCCATGATGCGCGGTGACCTGCGTTATGCCGACCAGTTCGGGGACTACATCACGCCCGAGTACTACGCGCGCGTGAGGGCGAACGCCGAGGACGAGATGAGACGCCTCGACGCGATCGACCGCGCCTCGCTCTCGCGCGAGGATCGCATCGCCTACGACGTGTTCCGCTACCAGGGCCGCCAGCTGCTCGACTTCCACGAGCGCGGCATCGTTGCGATCCAGTCGCAGCTGCCCATCGACCACTTCAGCGGTGCGCACGTGTTCTACCCTGAAATCTCCTCGGGAAAGTCCGCTGCGCCGTTCAGGACGGTGCAGGACTACGACAACGGCCTCGAGCGCCTGGAAGGCTACGCGCAGTACCTCGAACGCACCATCGTTCGCATGCGCGAGGGCATGGCCGCCGCTCACACCCAGCCGAAGCTGGTGATGGAAAACGTCCTCGACCAGCTCGAGCTGCAGATGGCGGGCGGCGCCGAGGCCAGCCCGTTCTACCAGCCGATCCGGGACCTGCCGGCGGATTTCGCCGCCGCCGACAGGGAGCGCCTGGCGCGCGCCTACCGCGCCATGATCGGCGAGCGCGTCTTCGGGGCCTACCGCGAGCTGCAGCAGTTCATCAGGACGGAATACCTCGCTGCGAGCCGCGACGGCACGCCGGGGCTGGTCTCGATGAAGGACGGTCCGGCCCTGTACAAGGCGCTGATCGAGCAGACGACCACCACCGACATGAGCGCGGAGCAGATCCACCGCATCGGTCTCGACGAGGTGGAGCGCATCAGGCAAGACATGCTCGAAATCAAGCGGAAGGTCGGTTTCGAGGGCTCGCTGAAGGCGTTCTTCGACCACCTGCGCACCGATCCGCAGTTCAAGTTCGCCAGCAAGCAGGCCCTGCTGGATGGCTATGACGCCATCCGCTCGCGTGTCGACGCGGCGGTGCCGAAGCTGTTCACGCTGACGCCGAGGTCGCCGTTCGAGATCCGCCCGGTGCCCGAGTACTCGGAAAGGAGCCAGGCCGCGGGTTACTATCGCCCGGGCACGCCCGACGGCTCGCGCCCTGGCATCTTCTTCGTGAACACCTATGATCTGCCGTCGCGCACCACGCCCCGCATGGAGACGCTGTTCCTGCACGAGGCGATCCCCGGTCACCACTTCCAGATCGCGCTGGCGCAGGAAAACGAATCGTTGCCGAACTTCATGCGCTTCGACGGCAACACCGCGTTTGCGGAAGGCTGGGCCCTGTACGCCGAGTCGCTGGGGCCGGAGCTCGGCATGTTCACGGATCCCTACCAGGCGTTCGGCAGCCTGGACGACGAGATGCTGCGCGCGATCCGGCTGGTGGTCGACACGGGTATTCACGCCCGGGGCTGGAGCCGCGAGCAGGCCATCCGCTACATGCTGGACAACTCGGCGCAGTCCGAGACCGACGCGCGCGCCGAGGTCGAGCGCTACATCGCGATCCCGGGCCAGGCGCTCGCCTACAAGGTGGGCGCGCTCACGATCCGGCGCCTGCGCACCGAGGCCGAGCAGGCGCTGGGCGAGCGCTTCGACCCGCGCGAGTTCCACGCCCAGGTGCTCGATACCGGCGCGCTGCCGATGGCGGTGCTCGAGGCGAAGATCCGCGACTGGATCAAGGCGAAGCAGGCTGCCGCGGCCTGAGGATGCGGGTCGCGGGCATGGCCCGCTTGTATGCTCGCCCGCGGCAGGCCTGAATAGGCTTGCCGGGGGTGGAGGGACCGGGCCCGCTTCTGACTGCCTGCAGTAC
>JAGPES010000303.1 GCA_018057015.1 Pseudomonadales bacterium
TGGTGATGGCGCGAAAGAATTCGTCCAGCAGGGCCGTGCGGTTGTGCTGGATCAGCAGGATCAGTTCCACGCCCCAGGTCAAAACGCCGTCCATGCCATGCTCCCGTTTGCCGTTGTCATTGTCGCCTTCGTTGCGAGTGTGTCGCCGTGCTCAGAGTCCGCGCGCCTTGCGTACCTGCTCCCAGGCGTTCTGCACCTCCTGGGTGCGCTCGGTGGCCATTTTCACCATGTCCTCGGGCATGCCCTCGGCGATCAGCTTGTCGGGGTGGTACTGGCTCATCAGGCGGCGATACGCCTGCTTGACGTCGCGGTCGCTGGCAGACTCCGTGGTGCCGAGCGCGGCGTAGGCATCGGCGAGCGAGCGCGAGGCCGGGGCGGCGCCCGGGGCGTCCGAGAAATGGTCCTGCGCGCTGAACATGCGCAGCATCTGCTCGAAGGCCGCCTCCGAGAAACCGATGTGCGCGGCGATCAGGCGCAGCAGCGCGTGCTCCGCCGGCGCCATCGCGCCATCGGCCGTCGCGGTGCTGAACAGGAACATCAGCAGCATCTGCCGCAGGCTCGGGTGCGCGCCGCACTGCGTCATGAAGCGCGTAAGCTGGGCCTCGGTGTCGAATTCGGGCTGCGCGCCGCGCTTGAACAGCGCGATCGCCTCCTGGCGATGCGCGCTGCCGAGTCCCATGCGCGCCATCAGCTGCTCGGTGACGGCGATTTCCTGCTCGCTGATGCGGCCGTCGCTCTTGGCTATGTGCCCCATGAGCGTGAAGGTGGTCTCGAAGAAGGTGCTCTGCACCGCCTTCAGGGTGCCGCCCACGAAGCGCTTCACGCGATGGACGCTGTCGACGATGTGCCCGATCAGCAGCCCGGCAATGGCGCCGAACGGGCCTGCCGCGAGCAGGCCGAGGGCGCCGCCGAGGAGTTTGCCGAGCCAGGGAGGTCGTTGCATGTGCTGCAGAGCCGGGAGGGTTCGCGGCAGTTTAAGCGATTTGCGCCAGCCGCCGGAACGCGCGCGGCGCGGGCAGGGGGGCAAATTACAGCGCGTTAACTCATGCGCGCCGGCTTTGGGCATACGATGGCCGTCACTCGCGCACAACATCGGGAGACGCAGATGGACATGAAGGGCAAGGTGGTTCTGGTCACGGGCGGCGGCAGCGGCATGGGACGGCTCGCCTGCCAGCTGATGAGTCGCCGCGGTGCGCGCGTGCTGGCATTCGACGTCAACGAGCAGGGTCTCGCGCAGACTGCCGGGGAGGATGCGGGCATCGTGACGCGCCGCGTTGACGTGACCGACTTCGCGGCGGTGGACGCCGCCGTGCGCGAGGCCGAGGATACGCTCGGTCCCGTGCATCGCGTCTACAACGCGGCGGGGATCATGCCGCTCGGCAAGCTGCTCGAGCAGGACAACGCCACGGTCCACCGCATCATGGCGATCAACTACGGCGGCCTGGTGAACGTCGCGCAGGCCGCCCTGCCGGCGATGGTGCGCCGCGGCGCGGGGGATTTCATCAGCTTCTCGTCGATGGCAGGGATCATCCCGATCCTGATGACCGGCGCCTACAATGCCTCGAAGTTCGCGGTCTCGGCGTTCACCGAGGTGCTGTACCACGAGAACCGCGGCAGCGGCGTGCGCTTTGCCTGCGTCTGCCCGCCGCCGGTGGCCACGCCGCTGCTCGCGCAGGGCTATGCGACGGTGATGCCCAGGACCATCGAGACCATGCCGCCGATCGAACCGGCCGCGGTGCTGGAGGCCATCGAGTCGGCGCTGGGCGCGGGACAGTTCTGGGTCTTCCCGGGCAAGGGCACGCGCACGGGCTACCTGATGCGCCGTTTCTTCCCGAACCTCATCTGGAAGGATGTGCACAAGAAGGAAGGTTTCTAGCATCATGCGGGTCGCCGTTGTTGTGGGTCCCCATTGTTGTGGGTCGCCATTTATGGCGACGGCAGCAGTCGGGACCGCACCAGTCGGCATGAATGCCGACCCACATTGTTCGGGAAGGCACGAGTCGGCATGAATGCGGACCCACATTATTCAGGAAGGCACCAGTCGGCATGAATGCCGACCCACATTATTCGGGAAGGCACCAGTCGGCATGAATGCCGACCCACACGGAGCGGAGGAGAGGAAATGAGCGTGGAACTGAAAGGCAAGCGCATCCTGGTGACCGGTCCCACGGGACAGGTCGCGCGCCCGCTGGTGGCGGCGCTGGCGCAGCACAACGAAGTGTTCGGCCTGGCGCGTTTCAGCAAGGCGGAGGATCGCGAGGCGATCGAGACGCTGGGGGCGAGGACCATCGCCGCCGATCTGGGTACCGGCTCGCTGGAGCAGGTGCCGCAGGATCTCGACTACGTGCTGAACCTCGCGGTCGTCAAGACCGGCGACTGGGGCTACGACATGCGCGCCAATGCCGAGGGCGTGGGGCGGCTGATGCTGCGCTGTCGCAACGTCAAGGCGTTCCTGCACTGCTCCTCGACCGCGGTCTACGAGTATGCGGGGCACGAGCCGCGCACGGAGGACTCACCGCTCGGCGACAATCACCGCTCGATGTTCCCCACCTACAGCATCGCCAAGATCTCCGCCGAGACCGTGGCGCGCTTCACCGCGCACGAGTTCGGCATACCGACCACGATCGCGCGGCTCAGCGTGCCCTATGGCAACAATGGCGGCTGGCCCTGGTACCACCTGCTGATGATGCAGAACCGCGTGCCGATCGACATTCACCCCGAGCGCCCCAACGTCTACAACCCGCTGCACGAGCGTGACTGCCTGGCGAAGATCCCGGGCCTGCTGGCGGCGGCCACGCCCGAGGTCACCACGGTGAACTTCGGCGGCTCGCAGGCGGTGAGCATCGAGCAGTGGTGTGCCTACCTGCAGGAGCTGACCGGCTTCGAGCCGGTGTTCCACGAGAACCCGAAGGCCTTCGGCAGCCTGCAGATCGACACCGCGCGGCTGCATGCGCTGGTCGGTCCGACCGAGGTGGACTGGAAGGCCGGCATGCTCGAGATGGTGCAGACCCTCGCGCCGCAGCTCCTGAAGCGCTGAGGGCGGCCCATGAGCGACCTGGCAGCCCTGGCGCGGCGCATCACGGTGCTCGAGGACATCGAGGCCATCCGCCAGTTGAAGCACCGCTACTTCTTCTTCTGCGACCGCAAGCGCCCGGCCGACGTGCTGGGCTGCTTCGCGCCAGGCGAGGTGCGCATCGACTACGGACGCATCGGACAGTATGCGAACGCTGCCGACATGGTCGAGGTGTTCACGGCGCTGGCCTGCCAGGAGCACATCGTCGAGATGCACCATGCGCAGAACGACCAGATCGAGATCCTGGACGCGACGCGCGCCGCGGCGACCTGGGGTCTCTACTACTTCATGATCAACACGCGCGAGCGCACGGTGACGCAGCTGGGCGGCTACTACCTCGACGAGTACCGCAAGATCGACGGGCAGTGGAAGATCTCCGCGACCGCGTTCCACGTGACATCGACCGAGCTGCTCGACCTCGGCGAGGGCATGGCGCGCGTGATCTTCGCCGGAGGCGCCGCGCCGGCAGGGCTCGACGATCCCTCTCGCCAGGCGTGAGCGCGACTGTGGGTCGGCATTCATGCCGACAGGTGCCTGCCCGGATGCTGCAGTCGCCATGAATGGCGACCCACAGGAGTGGCACCCGTGGGTTGACTCATGCCGATGGGTGCGGGCAGCCAATTTGGGTCGGCATTCATGCCGACAGGTGCCCGACCTACATGGTTGTTCCGGGGCTGCAGCCGGGGCTACAGGGAGCTTGCTCATCGTGCAGATCTGGGTCGACGCCGACGCCTGTCCCAACGTGATCAAGGAGATCCTGTTCCGCGTTGCCGGGCGCGCGCGGATCATGGTCACGCTGCTCGCCAACCAGCCGGTCGCCGTGCCACGGCTGCAGTACGTGCGCGCGGTGCAGGTCGCGCAGGGCTTCGACGTTGCCGACAACGAGATCGTGCGGCGCTGCGAGCCGGGTGACCTGGTGATCACGGCCGACATCCCGCTCGCCGCGGAGGTCATCGCCAAGGGCGCCACCGCGCTGAATCCGCGCGGCGAGCTCTACACCACGGAGAACGTGAAGGCGCGGCTGAACATGCGCGATTTCATGGACACCATGCGTTCGAGCGGCATCCACACCGGCGGACCGCCGGCGCTGAACCAGCGCGACCGCCAGGCCTTCGCCAACGCGCTCGACCGCTTCATCGCGCGCGCCCGAATGTAGGGCCTTGTGGGTCGGGCTTCAGCCCGACAAGGGTTCGGCGCATGCCGAGCCCGCCCGGGATCCTCCGCACACATCCGGACCTACATCGCCGCCAGCATCGCCGCCATCTTCTCGCGGATCTTCTCGATGCCCTTCAGCGGTCGGATCATGACCTTGAAGTCGCCGATGCGCCCGTCGGCGTTCCAGTGGATCAGGTCGACCCCGTTCACCACGATGCCGTCGATGGTCGCCGTGAATTCCAGTGCCGCGTCGGAGTCGCTCGCGATCTCGCGCACGTAGCGGAAATCCGTCCCTGCGAACACCTGGAACGCGGCCCCCAGGTACAGCGCCGTGAGCTCGCGTCCCTGTTGCGGGCGGTGCAGCACCGGGGAATGGAAGCAGGCGTCCTCGGCCAATAACGCGTGCAGGGCGGCAGCGTCGCCGCGGGCGACTGCAGCGTGCCAGGCGGCGAGCCCGGGTGCGGATGCGGACATGGCGTTCTCCTCGCGGTATTGCGCTCGATCAAGTTTTGCGGTGGTTGCGCGGCCCCCGCGCGCGGGCTGCGCGTAGAATGCGCGCAGT
>JAGPES010000304.1 GCA_018057015.1 Pseudomonadales bacterium
GACCACCACAACGCATTTGGCGAAGCGTGGTGGATTGACCATGACGTGTCGGCGTGGAAGTGCGTCTTCTCGCCGAAGGATGCCTAACGCGGGAGCTAAGTTGGAGACGACAGCGCCCGCGAAGAACTGACCGGAGCATGACGGCGCAGATAGGCGCTGTTGGCTCTCAACTTGAGCGACGGGTTAGGCCGCCGCAACCGAAGCGAGGAAAAGCATGCGAGTGGTATTCAACAACGCTGGCGACTTTGCCGCCATGTACGCAGCCGAGGGCTGGTGCGCAAAGCACGGCCTGAGCGTGGGTTCGTTGGAGCGTGGCAAGCCGCGTGGCATCTTGTTCGGGGACTACGCCATTGCCAAGTGGCACAACCTGCGGCAAGCCGACAAGGACGCGCTGCATGGCACGATGACCGGCGACATGCGCAACGGCCCCGTCACGGTGGCGGTGGATGAGCATGCGGTGCGGCGCGCTGGCGGGCTTTTGCCTGCTGACACGCCACAGGCGGCCTAACGCAGAGCTGAGCCGCCGTACTCGGTCGGCTCGAACGACTAGTTAGGCCTGGTAATCACAAAGACGAGAGGAACGAAATGCCAAGAATCAAGACGCCCCTCACGGGGCGTTTTTCATTCGCAGGCCGGTAACGATCACCGCCCGGCCCTGCTGCTCCACGGTGAACCCCAAGCGCCGCAACTCCTGTTGCATGCGCTGCCGGCTGATCGCATGGGCGCCCGCGTCCCGGGCCCAGGACGAGTATTCCGAGTAGAGGGTGGTCAGCTCGGGACCGCCGGACAGGTAGACGTGGAAGTCGTCGCCCGCCTCGCAGCACTCGGACACGAACATCTTCGTGCGGTCCTGCTCGGATTGGTACTCTTCTGACGCCAGCCGCACCGACGCCGGCACCTGCAGCCCGTTGCGCGCCCATTCGATCGCGCCGCGCACGCGCCACGCCAGCACCGCGCGCAGCATCTCCGGGCGGCGCAGCTTGTCGGCCAGCATCCGGTCAGCCACGGCCGTGGCCTCGCCTCGCGCCACTTCTTCAGGCGTGCCGAACTTCGCCCCGTAGCCCACCAGCACGATGCGGCGCCAGGTGCCGTAATCCTGCGTCCTCACCACTGGGCGGTGGTTCGTCAGCAACTGCAGCTTGTGGGTCGGGTGGAAGTCGAAATGCTGCCCGTACAGGTGCCGTGCGGTGATGACATCGTCCCCGGTCGCCAGTTTGACCAGGTCCTCGCGCAGCTCGGCGCCGGCCCGGCTCTCGTGCGCCGTGACCATCCGCCGCCCGCGCAGGACAGCCAGCTCGGTGTCCTTCATCGTGTCGCCGCGCGTGCTGGCGACCAGCCCCGGCGGGGCGCCCACCGCGTAATCGCCGCTGGTGGCCTGCATCAGGTCCAACAGCAAGGACTTGCCGTTGCTGCCCCCGCCGAAGTGGATCACGAACACCTGCTCTCGCACATGGCCAGTCAGACAGTACCCGTACCAGCGTTGAAGGAATCCCATCAGCTCACGGTCGCCGCAGCAGATCTGCAACAGCACATCCTCCCACGCCCCTGCGTGCTCTTCGGCCACGGGATCGTATTCGAGGGGGATCATCTGGGTGATCCGGTCATCGCGGCGGTGCTCGCGCAGCTCGCCCGTGCGCAGGTCCAGCGTGCCGTTGAGGCAGCACGCCAGCCAGGGGTCGGCGTCCACGGTGTCCGCGGGCACGGCGAGCTGGGCGCCGGCCAGCTTCAGCGCGGCTTCGATGCGCTGGCGCATCTCCGATGCCTGCACCCACGCCCGCAGGTGTTCCGCCGCGGCCACAGCACGCACGGCGGGTTCAATCTGGGGGTCTTTCTTCTTGGCCAGCTCGCGCGACTTGGGCAAGTCGGCGCCGTCCTCGATCGTGTCCAGCAGCAATCGCCGCGCGGTGGCTTCGGCATCCGCTGCGTCAGCGGCCACCAGCCGCGACAGGCCGCACATCTCGCGCAGCGCGCCGGATGCATCCGGGGCGTACCTGCGTCCGTCCCACACGTACCACTGTTCCCCGAGCGTCAGCATCTTGCCCGGGTTGGCGCGGATCACGCGGCCCGCGTTGGCCAAGTCCGAGCACTCGGTGACGGCGCTGATCTCCGGGTCCAGGACCACCGGCGCCAGAGCCGCCGGCCTTGCATCCTCCTGGCTCATCTCCAGGACAGGGAACGCATCGATGCTGGGCTCAGGCTGCCAGCCGTGCCGCCGCGCGATGTGCCGGATCGTCGCCCCGGTGATGGGGTCGCTACGGTCGTGGCGGATGTACTGCCAGACCCTGTCTTCCAAGAACTCAGGGTCGAACTTCGGCGACCGCGAGGACCACTCGCGGACCAGCTCCAGGCCCTCGCCGCTGCCGCGCGTCTCGTAGTGCACGGCAAAAACCACGTTGCGCCAGTCGTCGTACCCCAGGGACGTGTCTTGCCCGTCCCCGTCGCCCCGGCCGTTCGGGATGGCGTCCAGAGCATCGATCCACGGTTCCCCACGCTCGATCAGCTTGCGCGATGGCGCGGGGGCCAGGGGTTCGTCGTAGGCCGGCGCCTCGGGCACCGCGGGCGACCCCTGCCACATCAGCGCCGTCAGGGGCTGCGCGGTGGGCACCAGCGCCCCAGACAGGTCGCACGGCACCAGCAGCTCGGACGCGCCGGCCAGCGGCAGGATGAACTGGTTGCCGAACCCGCTCTCCGGCACGCGGTCTTGCTTCGGGAACACCTCCACCTCGCCGAGCTCCACGCCCCGCGTGCCGGACTTGAGGCCCATGTCGGAGAGGACGCCGGCCATCCAGCGGCGCACGTTGCGCGCAGACTGCGGGGCGTCCCAGACCAGGTAAACGTGAATGCCCCGGCCCCCGCTGCTGCGAAAGCAGATCGGGGTGCAGCCCCACGCGAGCACGAGCTGGTCCACCAGCGCCGCGCCGGTGACCGCCATCCGGTCCCAGGACGTAACGCCGCCGTGACTGTCCAGATCGTAGAGCCCGACCATCGTCACCGACTCGCCGGGCTTGATCGGGCACACGCCGCGAGCCGGCCCGCCGTTCAGGTGCTGCGCCAGCCGCAGCTTCGTCAGCGGCTCATCCGTCCAGGATTGCCTGCCGCCGCGCTTGACCGCAGTCACGTCCCGCCGCACCCGCGCAGTCAGCGGGGCGAGCGCGGCCATCCGCGGATCATTGAGATCAGCCATGGGCGCTCCTTCAGCGGCAGCGGCGCGCGAACTCGCAGCCGGCGCACGCGCTGGCCAGGGTCTCCCGTCGGATGTCCAGACCGATCTGCGCGGCAGCGGTCTCGATGGCGAGCGCCATGTCGGCGCTCACGCCCCTTCGCCCCTTCGCCGCGTGGCGCAGGGACGAATACGTGGTCGGGCGGCCCGTGGCCGCACTGACGAGCGCCGCCACACGGCGCAGTTGATCGGGGGTGCAGTCGCTGAGTGTCATGTGCGGCAATGTACCACACGATACGGGTTGACGGAACCCTGTAGCGGGTGGTACAGTGGATGCAACTTCACAGGAGATGCCACATGACCCCAGCAGAACAACGCGCCGCCCTGATGCTTGAGCATCGTCTATTCGCAGCCCTGATCGCCATCGAGAGTGCGTTCGCGCAGAAGTGCGCCGACACATGGTGCACATCTCGCAACGCGGAAACCCTGGAAACCGCCCGTGCGGCCATAGCTGCTGCAGGCGGGAAAGTCTCGCGCAACACGGAGCCTGAACGATGACCTACGCCTACAGCCTGGACGGTGGGGAAACCTACCACGGCAGTGAGCCGACAACCGAGGGCGCCCTCGGTTCGGCGCACGATGAGCTGGCCGCCGAGTACGAACCGGGGACGACCCACACTGTGCACATCGCGCGGCTGGTGCCCGGCGTCGAGATCCTGCGGAAGCAGACCGGTGCGCTGGAGAGCCTCGCCGAGCAAGTGTGCGGCAGCCTCGAAGAGACGCTCTACGACGAGGTCGGCGGGGACGATCAACTGCTCGACGACCTGACGCCCGAGCAGCGGCAGTGCGTCGGCCGGGCGATCCTGGAGATCATCGCTGCGACAGGGGCGATCACCGGCCAGGGGCTGGCCGATGACACCAAACACGAGGTGACAACCGAGTAACTCGTGGTACACTGCCACATCAAGGACAAGTAGCAATGAACAAGATCAAGCCCTGCCGCAGGGTCATCGCGGCAATTCGCATCTGGTGGCTGGAGTTGGAAAAGAAGGCCGTGGACACGGACATCACCAACACCTGCAACGAAATCACCAACCGTCGCATCTGTGGCCGGCCGGCCACGGCGGACGCGATGCGCCCCTACCTCCGCAACCGCGTCCTTGAGGCACAGGCCCTGGGGGCCAAGATCCACCAACTGAAGGAATCCCATGAGACTGACTGAGGCCCTGCGCGCTGCGTTCGTCCGCGCAGTGATGGCCGATGTGCCGTGTGTGGACTACGAGACGATGACCGCCGACGAAGCCCGGCGCATGAGCATCGCCAACATGCCCAAGTGGTTGCAGGACGCCTGCACGAAGCACAAGGAGCTGCTCGGCTATCTGCGGACGACTTCTGACGGGGCGTCAGGGGCGTCGTTCTTCCTGGCAGGTCCTCGCACGGATGAGAACAAGGCGGCGCTGGTGAGACTGGTGGAGCAGAAAAGCCAGCAACGGGATGCCAGGTACGAGCTGGAGAAAAAGCTCAAGAAGGTGGTTCGCGGCTGCAACACCACGAAGCAACTTGCGGACGCTCTGCCCGAGTTCGCCAAGTACCTCCCGAAGGAAAACGCCGTTGACCGCAGCGTGCC
>JAGPES010000305.1 GCA_018057015.1 Pseudomonadales bacterium
CTGGCTCCGCGAAAAAGGGCGCAAGTATCGGCCAAGGCGCCCGGGCGGCGCAACGCGAGCTCAGATGCGACGCAACCAGACCGTGATCTCCTCGCGGTCGTGGTAGAGCTGGCGCGCCGAGCAGGCGACGCGGCCGCCGCCGGCTTCCAGCTCTGCGACAATGCGCGCCAGCATCACCGCGGCGTCGCGGTAGCGCTGCTTCATCGGCAGCTTGAGGTTGAAGATCGCCTGCCGGCACCAGCCGTTCAGGAACCAGCGCTCGATCAGCTCCGCCACGCGCGCCGGCTTGTCGACGATGTCGCAGACCAGCCAGTCGACCGGGTGCGCGGGGCGGAACGGGAAGGCGTCCTCGGCGAGGTGGCGCACCGCGCCGGCGTGCTGCGCTTGCGGGCTGAGCGCGCCGCGATCGACCGCGGTCACCGCGAGCCCGCGCCGCGCCAGGATCCACGTCCAGCCCCCGGGCGCCGCGCCGAGGTCCACCGCGCTCATGCCGCTGCGCAGCAGCCGGTCGGCCTCGTCACCGAGGAACCAGAGCAGGCCTTCCTCCAGCTTGGCCGCCGAGCGGCTGGGCGCCCCGGGCAGTCGCAGGCGGGGAATGCCCATCGACCAGCGCGCGCCGTTGGCCACCGGCGAGACCCCCACGAATGCCCTGCTGCCCGAGAGGAACAACACCTGCAGCCGCATCGCGGCGCGCCGCGCGAGCAGTCCCTCCCCGGCCAGCGCTCCCTCCACGCGTGCCTGCAACCGGGCGCACAGCTTGCCGACCGAGCGCCCCTCCCCGGTATCGACATGCTGCAGCCAGCAGCCGGCGAACGGACCGAGCGCGCGCGCCGCGGCCAGCAGCGGCGTGATGCGATCGCCCACCGGCAGATCGTCGAGCATTCGCCCCGCGAGCCAGTCGCGCGCGAAGACCAGCGCATCGAAGCGGATTTCGGCCAGCGCGCGGCGCGCATCCCAACCCTCCCCGGAGCGCACCTCCACCAGCCCGGTGCCCGCCTCGGCGCGGCACCACGCCGCGACACCGGTGCGCGCCAGGCTGTCGATGATCTCCGCGCTGCAGTCCTTCTCGAAGCCGGGGCGGCACAGCAGTGCCAGGGTGTCGGGCAGGGGTTCGTTCATGGGGTGGATCATAACCGCACTGCCGCGTGGGTCCGCATTCATGGGGACAAATGACGGCATGAACATGCGTCCGGCGTCAGGCTCGATGTGGGTCGGCATTCATGCCGACTGGTGCATCCCCGACCGCTGCCGTCGCCATGAATGGCGACCCACAGGTGCAATTGCCCGCTGCTGCCGCGGGCATCGGTGCTGCTGTCGCTGCTCGATGTGGTTCGGCTTCAGCCGAACATTGTCCGAATGAATTCGGACCCACAGTCCGGCTGAAGCCGAACCTACGGGTGCAGGGACGGGAGGAGCAGTTCGCGCCAGCGTCGGTAGCCGGCGCCATTGAGGTGCAGTTCGTCGAAGGTGAGCTCGTCGCGCAGCGAGCCGTCGGGCGCGAGAAAGCCCGGATAGAGATCGATCCACGTGGCCCCGGCCTCTTGGCAGATCTCGCGCAGCGCGGCGTTGTAGCTTTCGACGCGCTCGCGCAAGGCCACCGCTCGCGGCAGCAGGCTCTGCACGAACACGCGCGTATCCGGCGACTCGCGGCGGATGCGCGCAAGGATCTCGCGCTGGCGCGCGAGGCTGGGGGCCGGATCGAGCGCCGGGCCGAGCTCGTTGGTGCCGATCAGCAGGAAGACCGCCGCGGGCCGGGCCGAGGTAATGGTACCGAGACGCTGGAGCACCCCGGCCGTGGTATCGCCGCTGATTCCGCGGTCACGCACCGGCAGGTCCGGGAACAGTTCGTTCCACTCCGCACCCTCGGTGAGACTGTCACCCAGAAACACGATGTCGCCGACCGCGAGCGGCGTGGCGGCGAACAGATCCATGCGCAGGAGATAGTAGCCAGCGGGCGAGAACGCCTGGGCGCGAACCTCGCGCGACTGCGCCGCCGTGGCGATCCCGGCGACGGCGAAGACAATCATGACAAGCAGCCGGAACGGGCGCATGCACGAACTACCCCTTGCGCCAATCCGGTAAGCGGATGCCCCTCAGAGCCCGTGAATCGTGCGACGGCGGTCGCAGCAGGCAGGCGAAAGATTCACCGGCTGTCAGGTCGTGCGCGCTGCACGCGCCTGGCTGGCGACGGGAATCTGCGGTCCGCCGAGCTTGGTGTAGCCGCTCACGCCCTTGGGTATTTGCTGGATCTCGCCGCCGCCAGCCAGGAAGGCCGCCGTCTTCTCGGCGATGATGCGTTGCTGTTCGGCCGTCGGCACGGCCATGTTGGCTTGGGTGCTCGATCTGCTTGGTTTTGCCATCAACTTTCTCCTCTGGAAGGCCTGCAGTCTACGCCTCATGGCGGCAAAAGTCGCCTGAAGCCCCCTCGCAGCTCACCGTCGCGCCTCGAACTGGCCGCTCGCACGCTACCGCGGATCGTTGCCGGCGGTGGCAAAGGCCGTGTCGATATGCGCTCCTGCTGCTACCATAGCGCCCGTTTTATTCCGCTTCTCACACCCGCCGTAACAGGAGTTGCCGATGGCCAGACCCGGTCGCATCAAGCCCCCGATGGGGCACGACAATGCATGGTGGTGGGAGCAGGCCGCCCAGGGCGTGCTCGCGATCCAGCGCTGCTCGAAGTGCCGGACCCTGCGCCACCCGCCGCGCCCGATGTGCAGCGAGTGCCGCTCGATGGAGTGGGACGTGCTGGCGGCGAGCGGCAAGGGCACCGTGGCCAGCTACACCGTGCTGTACCACCCGCAGTTTCCCGGCTACGAATACCCGCTGATCATCGTGCTGGTCGACCTCGAGGAAGGCACCCGGATCACCGCCGAACTGAAGGACTGCGATCCCGAGGCCGTCGATTTCGGCATGGCGGTCACCGCGTTCATCCACGAGGACGAAGACGGCTTCAGGATCCCGATGTTCCGGCCAGCCACCCGGGGAGGAAAGTGATCATGGCGATCAGCATGAAGAACGAAGCGGCGATCGCCGGCATAGGCGTGACGAAATTCAGCAAGAACTCCGGTGTGTCGGAGCTGGCGCTGGCCTGCGAGGCGATCAGCAACTGCCTGGA
Source organism: Pseudomonadales bacterium (assembly GCA_018057015.1). GTDB lineage: Bacteria > Pseudomonadota > Gammaproteobacteria > Pseudomonadales > UBA5518 > UBA5518. The sequence goes on from JAGPES010000305.1 coordinate 3,116, forward strand.
CGACGCGGGCCTCGCCCCCGTCGAGGTCGACGGCCTGGTCACCTACACGCTGGAGAGCAACGACGAGATCGAAGTGGCCCGCGCGGTCGGCCTGGGCGATCTCACCATGTACGCCAAGATCAACTACGGCGGCGGTGCCGCGGTCGGCCTGATCCAGCAGGCCGCGATGGCCATTGCCAGCGGCGCGGCGAAGAACGTCGTGGTCTGGCGCGCGATGAACGGCCGCTCCGGCCAGCGCATGGGCCAGGGTGTTTCCGGCAACATCATCAGCAGCGACCTGATCCACTGGTCCTGGTACATGGCCTACGGCATGGTGACGCCGGCATCCTGGGTGGCGATGATCGCCAATACCTACATGCACCGGTTCGGTGTGACCTCGGAGCACCTGGCCGAGGTGGCCATCGCGCAGCGCAACTTCGCGCTGAACAACCCGGCCGCGGCGGGCTACGGCAAGCCGCTGACGCTCGAGGAGTACATGAACTCCAAGCGCATCACCGAGCGGCTGCGCATCTACGACTGCTGCCAGGAAACCGACGGCGCCGTGGCGCTGCTGATCACCAGCACCGAGCGCGCGCGCGACCTCAAGCACAAGCCGGCGGTCATTCGCGGCGTCACCCAGGCCTCGACCCGCGGCCAGGAGCAGATGACCAGCTTCTACCGCGAGGAACTGGATCGCCTGCCGGAAATGGAGCTGGCGGCACGCCGCGTCTACGACATGTCCGGTCTCGGTCCCGACGACATCGATGCCGCCTGTCTCTACGACGCCTTCACGCCGGAGGTGATCATGCAGCTCGAGTCGTTCGGGTTCTGCAAGCGCGGCGAAGCCAAGGATTTCGTCGCGGCGGGCAACCTGCGCCAGGGCGGTCGCCTTCCCAACAACACCCACGGCGGCCTGTTGTCCGAATCGTACATCCACGGCATCAACAACATCGCCGAGGGCGCACGCCTGATCCGCGGCACGTCCTGCAACCAGCCCGAACGCGTCGAGCACGTGCTGGTCTCCAGCGGGGTCGGTGTGCCGACGGGCGCCCTGATCCTCGGTCGCGACTGAGTCCATTCGATAGACTGGTGGTTGGCGCCACTGCCATCCTTGCCCCGGCGTTCAGCCGGGGCAAGGATTGATTGAACGAGGCAGCCCCGATACGTCTCCCTCGCCCCGCCTTGCGCGATACCGTGACCCGGGCAGCAGTTCTTTGACTCTCTAACTCGGTGATCATTGGTCGAAAGCGCTCTCCAGCTTGTGGCCGAACCCCTGTCGGTTGTCGATCACGCGCGCCCAATTCGGTGTCAGGCAATAGAACCCGCTGCCCAGCAACCGGTCCGCTATCGACCGCTCCTGCGCGCTGGCAGGCGTGTCGCGCATCGCCGCGATCTGCGGGAAACGCTCCAGATAGCACTGCTCCGCCCGCCTCCGCTGCGCCCCTTCGAGCAACGTTGCCGTAGCGACGAGTTGCACGCCTTCGATGTCGAGCCAGTCGAGCGCCTGCCCGCTGACCGTGACCGCCACCTGGGGGTTTTCGGCGATATGCAGGCAGTGCAGTGTCCTGGCATCGGAAACGAAGTACAGCCGACAGTCCCGATCACAGGCGTAGAACAGACTGCAGGCCCACGGCCGGCCGCCACTGCAGGTAGCCAAGGTCAGCGTGGTCCGGGCCT